>JAYTQA010000544.1:0-15776 GCA_043746955.1 bacterium
GCACGACACGATCCACTCCGACCCGGTCCAGCGATAGCCGTCGACCTGCACCCGCCGCTCAAAGCTGCAACCAAACTGCCGCGCGCCTTTGGCCATCGCCTGGGTCAGGTCAGCGGGGTTAATGTAGCCGTCTTGCGGGTGATACAAAGCCCCGATCAAATCCTCGGTCCGCACCAAGGGCCAGCGGTCCTTGATGGCCTTCGGGGTCAGGAATTCGTGATACACATCGGCGGTTTCGGCCACGGACGAGTACAGCATATACTCATCCATCCGCGCTTGGTGCTGCGCCATCCGAAGGTTGCCCACGACATAGAAGCCGGGGTTCAAACCGGTCTCCGCTTCCAGCCGCTTGTAGAAATCGACCGAGTATTTGTGGATATGGGTGGTCGCATAGCCCATGTTGAACAGGGGCAGCAGCCCGGCCGCGTGCCAGGTGGAGCCCGAAGTCAGCTCGTCGCGTTCGACCAGCATCGTGTCCCAGCCCGCCTTGGCCAGATGGTATGCAATGCCAGTGCCCACGGCACCGCCGCCGACAACAAGGGCTTTCACATGGGTTTTCATGGCAGGCCACTCCGAACCGGGTTTCGCCCTTATGTGCCCCAAGCCCAAGGCCATGGGCAAGTCAGTCCGACATTCGGCGTCTGAAAACGACATGCCGCGAACCAGCCACCCCATCGCCGCATTCGCACCCCAAGATTTCGCAACAATCGGTCAACTTTCCCGGTTTTCAGGCCTCGCCATGACGGAAATTGCGTCGACAAATCGCACGAGCATCGTGTCAAGTTTGCCGTGCGTCTGAGCAAGCGTCGTGGCTCCATAGCCATTCGAGCCGAGTTCAGGGATGATCGCATGGGTCGCGTCACCGCCGCGAAAAATCGGCGCTTTCATGAACGTCTCCAGCATTGCCGCCCCTGCCACACTGGTCTTCGTATACCCCGTGTCGTTCAGGGTAATCTTCTGGGTTCAGGGGTTCAATGCCGCCGCCATCCGCGTTTCGAAACTGACATTTTCGGCCACATCATAGCTGACAAGACGGCTGTCGCCGACCAGCCAAATCGTAACCGGCGGCTCCTTGGCTGCGGCAGCGCCGGCGAATGCGGCCAACGCGCAAAATGCCAAACCGGAAAAAATGCGGATTTGATCTTGATCGTGCATCGAAGTTTCCGGTTCAACAGACGAGGCAGTCTTGGAACGGAAAGAACACGCACTAAGCTGGGACGTTCGCCGGCCATTGGCAATGAAACTTGCAGTGGCCCTGCGCGCCTTAGTCGAGGTGAAACACCTCCGTCATCCCGGCCCACCATTCGCCCGGTTTCCGGGTATCCAGCGGCATCTGACACGGCATGCAGACCGCCCACCAGCGCCGCGTTGCCGGGTCCGCCGCCATCTTGGCCATGTCGGCCGCATGATCGGTTCCGTAATATTCATAGTAAGAAAACATCAGATTTTCCGGCTCTTTCAGATAGATCGAATAATTCCTGATGTTGCAGTCGCTGATCATCTTCAGCACCTCCGGCCACACCGCCAAATGCAGCCGCAGATATTCCGCCTTCTGCTCCGGGTTGACCCCGATCACCATGCCGTACCGCTGCATTACGCCTCCTAGCGCTGAAAAATCCGCCCGACTGCCGCCAATATTGCAAACAACCCGGCCGCCGACGCCACGATGCTCGGCCCCGCCGGCGTGTCCTGCCACATCGACAGTGCCAAACCCGCAAGACAGGCCAAAGCCCCGATGCCCGACGCCAAAGCCGCCATCTGCTCCGGCCCGCGCGAAATCGCCCGTGCCGCTGCGGCCGGAATGACCAGCATGGCGGCAATCAGCAAGGCGCCCACCACCTTCAACGCCACCGCCACCACCACCGCCAGAGCCAGCGTCAGGATCAGCCTTTCGCGGTCAGGATTAATCCCGTCCGCCTGCGCCAGATCAGCGTTGAGCGTGGCAGTCAGCATCCCCTGCCAGCGCCACACCAGCAGCCCCAGCACCGCAAGTGCGCCGCCCCAGATGTAGGCGAGGTCGCCCTTGGTCACCGCCAGAATGTCGCCGAACAGATAGGCCTCCAGACTGGTATGCACGCCGTGCACAAAGCTGATCGCCACCAGTCCCGACGCCAGCGCGCCATGGCTGAGCACCCCCAGCGTGGTATCGACCGCCCAGCCGCGCGCCGCCAATGCCGCCACCGTTACCGCCATGATGATGGCCACCGCCAGCGTGCCCAACGGCACCGGCAAATCCGTGGCCAGCGCTAAAGCCACCCCAAGGATGGCCGCATGGGCGGTGGCATCGCCAAAATACGCCATCCTGCGCCACAGAACGAACGACCCGAGCGGCCCGGTCGCCACCGACACGCCAACCCCCGCCAACCCCGCCCGGATCAGGAAATCATCCAGCATGGGCATCGCCCCTGCGGTCGCCGCCCGACCCGTCATGCCCCGTTTCGTCACGCCCCGTTTCGTCGTGCCCCAAGTGGCCCACTCCCGTGTGGCCCTCTCCCAAGTGGCCCACTCCCGTGTGACCCTGTCCAGTGTGGCCCTGTCCTGCCTGGCCCTGCCCGGGTTGGTGATCTGCTTCCGGCCCGTGATCATGCCCGCCCAGCGCATCATGCGAATGATCGTGCCGGTGCTGATACAGCGCCAATGCGCCCTGCGTCCCCAAGCCAAACAACGCGCGATACTCCGGTGCGGCTGACACGACCCGAGGTGTGCCCTCACAACAAATATGGTGGTTCAGACAAATCACCCGGTCGCTGGCCGCCATCACCACATGCAGATCGTGGGAGACCATCAGGACCGCGGCCCCGGTCTCGGCCCGAACCTCCGCGATCAGCCGGTAAAACGCCGCCTCACCTGGTTGATCCAACCCTTGGGTCGGCTCGTCCAGCACCAACAACCCCGGCCGCCCCAGCATGGCCCGCGCCAGCATCACCCGTTGCAACTGCCCGCCAGACAGGCCCGCGACCGGCTTGGCCCCGCGGCCTGCCATCCCGACCCGGGTCAAAGCCGCCTGCGCCTCAGCCTCGCTCACCCGATGCGGCAGGGACAAAAACCGCCGGACCGACAACGGCAGGCTGGCGTCAACCGAAAGCTTCTGCGGCACATAGCCGACCCGCAACCCCGGCGCGCGGGTCACCCGGCCCGCAGCCAAAGCCACCATCCCCAGCAACGCCCGCAGCAAAGTGCTTTTGCCCGAGCCGTTCGGGCCCAGCACGGTGACAATCTCGCCCGGTTCAATCGCCATCGAGACCGCTGACAGCACCTCCGCGCCGCCCAGCCGTACCGTCATACCTTCCGCCGCAAGCAGCATCACGCCAGCCCCCGCAGCGGCGCAATCCGCGCGCCATCGGCATCAGGTGCCGCCCCGGCACAGCCCGGACAAAGCCCCATCGCCTCCACCGTGCTGCGCTCCACGCTAAATCCCACCGCCCGCGCTGCCTTGGCCAACGCATCGGCTACCGCCCGGCCCGGCGCTTCCGCCACCGCATGACACGCCCGGCAGATCAGAAACGCCGGAGCATGCGCCTCGCCCGGATGCATACAAGCCGCAAAGGCGTTCAACCGGCGGATGCGGTGCGCAAGCCCCTGTTCCTCCAGAAATTCCAGCGCACGGTAGGCGACCGGCGGCTGGTTGCCATAGCCCTCGGCCGCCAGCCGTTCCAGCACGTCATAGGCCCCGAGCGCCCGATGCGCCTCCAGCAAGATCTGCAAGGTCCGCCGCCGCACCGGCGTCAGGCGATGCCCGCCGGCCGCCATCTGCGCCTCGGCCCGCGCCATCACATCGCCCGCACAGCGCGCATGGTCATGCGGGGCAAACGCCAGATCGGCTTGGCCGTCGCTGTGGTCGTGCATCGCAACCCCCCCAACTGATGTGATACTATCACATCAGCCTTGACACGTTATGATATAACATCCTACACAAAGCCTTCCATCCGCGAAAGATCCAAAATGCGACTGTCGTTCCCGGCCAATCGGTCCTTCGGTTCCCGACAGCGCAGCCTGCTGTCTACCCTTCTGCCCACCCGTCTGCCTACCCTCCTGACCACCTTTCTGACCACCCTCCTGACCACCCTTCTGCCCACCCGTCTGCGCCTCGATCACAAACGGCGCAGCCTTTTGCTCACCCTCCTGATCGCCATCTGGCGCACCAGCCCGGCCTTCGCCACCGTCCCGATCGTCGAAACCGACATCCCCCCGGTCAACGCGCTGGTGGCGCAGGTCATGGGCAGCCTTGGCACCCCACGCATGCTGCTGGACAAAGGCGGGGACGAGCATGACATGCAACTGCGCCCCAGCCAGATGCGCGACCTCAATGCCGCCAATCTGCTGATCTGGGTCGGCCCTGACCTCACACCCGGCCTTGATCAAGCCCGCGCCGCTGCCCCCGCCTTGCAAAGTCTGGAGCTGCTGGACAATCCCGCCACCCTGCGCCGCGACTACACCGCTGGCGGTATCAACCCGCACGCCTGGCTCGACCCCGGCAATGCCACCGAATGGATCGGCCTGATCGAGGATCGCCTGGCCTTGCTCGACCCCGAAGACGCCGGCACCTACCACACCAATGCCGTAGCCGCGCGCGCCCGCATTGACAAGCTTGACGCCACGCTTGCGGCCAAACTGCAACCCCTGAACCGCCGCTTCGTCACCTACCACGACGCCTACGGCTACTTCGCCGCCCACTTCCACCTGCCCTATGCCGGAGGTTTGGCCGCCGGAGATGCCGCTGCCCCTGGTGCCGCCCGCATCGCAGAACTGCACAATGCCGCCACCCAAGGCACCATCGCCTGCGCCTTCCCGGAAGCTCAGCACGACCCCGGTCTGATCACCAACCTCGCCCAAGGGTCCAAGCTGTTCGTCGGCCCGCCGCTCGACCCGTCAGGCTCCACCCTGCCGCCCGGCCCCGACGCCTATGACACGCTGATGATCAACCTGACCGACGCGCTGCTGACTTGCCCTAACCCTTGAACAGCCAATAGCCCTTGACCCGCAGCCCGGCTTCCGCCACCAAGTTTGGTGCAGATCAGGGAGGCTATCATGTCCGTTGCCAAAATCACCCCTTTTGGAACCCTGGCCTCGGGGCAAAAGGTCCAGCGCCTATCCCTCACCCAAGATGGCCTGACCGCAGCCGTCCTGACCAAAGGTGCCATCCTGCAATCGGTGCGGCTGGACGGGGTGGATTATGACCTGACCCTCGGCTCTGACCTGATGGCCGATTACGAAGGCAAACTGCGCCACCACGGCTCGCTGGTAGCCCCGGTCGTCAACCGCTTCACCGACGGCCACGCGACCATCGGCGGCAAGGCCTATCGGTTTGAGAAGAACCAGAGCAACATCCACACCTTGCACTCCGGGGCCGCCGGCACCCAGCACAAGGTCTGGAACCTGTTAGGCTCTGACCCAACTTCAGCCACCCTTGCGCTCGACCTGGCCGATGGCGAGGGCAATTTCCCCGGCAACCGCCATGTCGAGGCGCGCTTTTCCGTGCATCCGGGCCACAGGCTTCGGATGGAGATCACGGCTACCACCGACGCCCTGACCCTGTTCAACGCGGCCAACCACAGCTACTGGAACATGGACGGGTCGGCCAACTGGGCCGGCCACGCCCTGCAAATCGCCGCCAGCACCTACCTGCCGACCACCGACACTTTTGCGCCGACCGGCGAAATCGCCGACGTGTCCGGCAGCCAGATGGACTTTCGCCGCGGCCGCAAGATCACCCAAGCCGACACCGTGCTTGACCACAACTTCTGCCTGTCCGGTGGCCGCCAACCCCTGCGCGATGTCCTGTGGCTGACCGGCACATCGGGTCTGACCATGACCATCGCCACCACCGAGGCAGGCATCCAGCTGTACGATGGCCGCAACGCCAAACGCACTGGCCGTGACATCTATGAAGGCTTGGCGATCGAGGCGCAGAACTGGCCGGACGCGCCCAACCACGCAGGCTTTCCCTCGATCGAACTGAAACCCGGGGAGACCTACCGCCAGATCACCGAATGGCGGTTTACCAAGTCGTAATGGCTCAAGCCCCCGCAAGCCCCCAGCCCTTCAAAGCCCTCAGCCCGTCAACGACCGCCCGCCACCAAGGCAATAGCCAACGGTGCCGGTAGGCCCGGTGGCGCCTGCCTCTGCCAGCATCCCCAGCAGCACACCCGTATCCTGCACACTCATGTCCTGCGAGGTCGCACCGATCATCCCGATCAACTGACCCCGGACCGTCGGGTCTGAAAACCCGGTTGCAGGATCGAATGGCCCATAAGCCCCGAAGCGATAAAACAAATCCGGCACCAGCACGACATGGCCCCAACTTGCGATCCGCTCCGCCATCGCCACCAACGCGGGCCTTGGCCCAAAGGCGTCCATATAAAGAATGACCCCCGATGCATGGGCCGCAGCCGCCAAAGGCCGCACCAATGTGACCGCCATCCCGCCCGCCGCCGCCATAACCTCAGCCATACCACCCCCCTATGCAGCTTGCGCAGAACCTAGCCGCAAACTAGCCGCAAACTCACCCGCGTCAACGCCTACCCCGCCAGCCCCGACACCCCCGCGCCACGGAACCACTGCACAATCGCCGCGCGTTCCTGCG
The DNA here is from genome assembly GCA_043746955.1 of bacterium. GTDB lineage: Bacteria > Pseudomonadota > Alphaproteobacteria > Rhodobacterales > Rhodobacteraceae > Stagnihabitans. The sequence goes on from JAYTQA010000544.1 coordinate 6,584, forward strand.
GCTCGATCATGCTCAAGTTGGCAGGTGGCATCGCATGGCTGATCCCGGCTTGCAGATAAATCCGCCGCGCCTCGCGTGCGATGTCGGACGGCGTCTCCAGCACCACGCCTTTGGGGGCCCAATGGATCCCCTGATAGGCCGGCTCACGGGCGTGGCACATCGAACAGCGGCCCTGGATGATGCTGACCACATCGTCAAACCCCTTGGCACTGGCATAGACCAGCGCCGGGCCGGCCAGTTTTGCATCCGCCGCCGGGTGGTCCATCGTGGCGGTCGACAGCCACGCGATCAGCAAAAACAACACTCCGGTCAGCCCCCATGTCCAATGCGGGCTGCCCTGCTTGGCGTGCCGGGTGTTGAACCAATGGCGGACCGTCACCCCGATCAGGAACACGAGGCTCGCAATGATCCAGTTGTACGGGGTGGCAAAGATCAGCGGGTAATGGTTCGACAGCATCAGGAATATCACCGGCAGCGTCAGGTAGTTGTTATGCGTGCTGCGCTGCTTGGCGATCTTGCCGTATTTGGCATCCGGCACCCGGCCAGCCTTCAAATCCGCCACCACCACCCGCTGGTTCGGCATGATGACAAAGAATACATTGCCCGACATGATCGAGGCGGTGAACGCCCCCAGATGCAGCAGCGCCGCCCGGCCTGAGAACACATGCACGTAAAACCAGCTCATGCCGACCAACACGCCAAACAAGGCCACCATCACCGCCGTCTGGTTGGCGTTGACAAAAACCCGACAGATCGTGGTGTAGGCGATCCAGCCAAATGCCAATGATCCGATGGAAACCGCCACCGCCTGCCACACCGTCAGGTCCATAACCGCCGGATCGATCAGGAAAAACTGCGCACCCATGTAATAGACCAGCACGAGCAGGGCAAAACCCGACGCCCAGGTCGCATAGCTTTCCCACTTGAACCAGATCAGATGATCCGGCAGCGCCTGCGGGGCCACCAGGTACTTCTGAATGTGGTAAAACCCGCCGCCATGGACCTGCCACTCTTCCCCCGAGGCGCCGGGCGGCAAGGCCACATCGCGCCGCAAGCCAAGGTCCAGGGCGATGAAGTAAAAGCTCGAGCCGATCCACGCCATCGCCGTGACCACATGGATCCAGCGGACCGCAATCTGCACCCATTCCCACAGCACAACCCAGTCATACATCTGGCACGCCCCTCACTTTGGCCAAAACCTAACCCGAGGGCCCGCCCCGGTTCATCCCAAGAAAACCCCAAGCCCGCCCAAAACCGCCGATACGCCGCGCGCGGCCCGGCCTTGTGACCTGATTTGCCCGAAAAGGGGCCGCAAACCGATGACGCCGCCTCAACTGCCCCGATAGGTCGCATAGCCAAACGCCTGCAGCAGCAGCGGCACATGGTAGTGTGCGGCAGCGTCACTGACACCAAAGCGGATCGGGATTTCGTCCAGAAACAACGTCTCGCCCGTCACCTCAGCCGAAGCCCTTAGATATTGCCCCACGCAGAACACCAGTTCATAGCCGCCCACCTTGAACGCCGCCCCGGCCAGCAGCGGTGCATCGGTCCGGCCATCGGCATTGGTCGCCACCTCGGCAATCTTTTTGTGGCTGTTACCGGTCACCCGGTACAGCATGATCTTCACCCCCGCCACCGGCACGCCCCGGCTGGTGTCCAGAATATGCGTCGAAAGCCAGCCATCCGCCATTTTGCCCCCATTCGACCCCGCAACCCACAGGTTTCAGCTTTAAGGGATACAAGGTGTCGCTGATCCCGCATAGGCTAGGATTCCGTGTTCGAGGTTCCCGATGCAACGCTACCCCAGAGATTTCCGTGGTCATGGTGCCAATCCGCCCAACGCCGCCTGGCCCGGTGGCGCGAAAGTCGCCATCTCAATGGTGTTGAACTACGAGGAAGGCGGCGAAAACAACATCCTGCACGGCGATGCCCAGTCCGAAGCGTTCCTGTCCGACATCGCCGGGGCCACCCCCTGGCCCGATAAGCGGCACTGGAACATGGAATCGCTCTACGATTATGGCGCGCGCGCCGGTTTCTGGCGTCTGCACCGCCTGTTCACCAGCCTTGAGCTGCCCCTCACCATCTACGGCGTCGCCACCGCCCTTGCCCGCAACCCCGAACAGGTCGCGGCCATGAAGGCTGCCGGCTGGGAAATAGCCTCGCACGGGCTGAAATGGGTCGATCACCGCGACATGAGCCCTGAAGTCGAGGCCGCCCAGATTGCCGAAGCCATCCGCCTGCACACCGAGGTGGTGGGCGAGGCGCCGCGCGGCTGGTACACCGGGCGCTGCTCGATCAACACCGTCGATCTCGCCGCCGCCACCGGCCAGTTCACTTGGATTTCCGACACCTATGACGACGATCTGCCCTATTGGCGCGAGGTCGGCCCCCGTGACCACCCCCGTGACCAGCTGATCATCCCCTATACGCTGGAAGCCAACGACATGCGCTTTGCGGTAGCGCCCGGCTACACCGACGGCGCGCAGTTCTACACCTACCTGCGCGATACGTTCGACACGCTTTATGCCGAAGGTGAAGCCGGTTCGCCCAAGATGTTTTCGGTCGGTCTGCATTGCCGCCTGATCGGCCGACCCGGCAAAATCGCGGGCCTGCAGCGCTTCCTCGACTATGCAAAATCCCACAAGGACGTCTGGTTCGCGCGTAGGCTGGACATTGCCGCCCATTGGATAAAAACCCACCCGCACAAACACTTCGAACGCCCTTCTCAGATGTCACATGAAGTGTTCGTTGCAACCTACGGCAGCATTTTCGAACATTCACCGTGGATCGCCGCCCGCGCCCATGGCCTTGAACTCGGCCCCGCCCATGACAGCGCCATCGGCCTGCATAACGCCCTCGCCCGCATCTTCCGCAGCGCTTCACCCGACGCACGCCTGACCGTCCTGAAAGCCCACCCTGACCTTGCGGGCAAACTTGCCGCCGCCAAAACCCTCAGCCCCGACAGCACCACCGAACAAGCCAGCGCGGCACTGGATGCCCTGACAGATGCTGAACGCAGTCAGTTCCAGACCCTTAACACCGCCTATGTCGCCAAACACGGCTTCCCCTTCATCATCGCCGTGCGCGACAATACCAAAGCCAGCATCCTTGCCGCCTTCCAGACCCGCCTCACCAATGACACCGCAACCGAGTTTCAAACCGCCTGCGGACAAGTCGAACGCATCGCGGCTCTCCGTCTGAAAGACCAACTGCCATGACCAGCTACGCTTCCCCCCTTGACGGCCTGCCGCCGCAAACCAAACTGCACACCGGTCGCGCCATCTTCACCACGGCCTATGCCGTGATCCCGCGCGGTGTGATGACCGATATTGTCACCTCTGCCCTGCCCGGCTGGCAGGACACCCGCGCCTGGATCATCGCACGCCCGATGTCCGGCTTTGCCGAAACCTTCGCGCAATATATCCTGGAACTTGGCCCGACCGGCGGCGCGGACCAGCCAGAGCCTGACCCCGGCGTCGAAGCTATTCTGTTTGTCACCGAAGGCCGCCTGACCCTGACCCTGCCGGATCAGACCCACGACCTTGGCCCCGGCGGTTACGTCTATCTGCCGCCCGGCCTGCAGTGGAACCTGCACAACGCCTCTGACCAACCCGCGCGCCTGCACTGGATCCGCAAGCTCTACGAACCTGCGCCCGGCTGGCCAACCCCGCCCGCCTTCGTGACCAACGAACAGCAAAAATCCCCCGTCGCGATGCCCGGCACCGAAGGCCGCTGGGCCACCACCCGCTTTGTGGCGCAGGACAACCTGTCGCACGATTGCCAGGTGAACATCGTCACCTTCCAGCCCGGCGGCCTGATCCCGTTCGAGGAAACCCATGTGATGGAGCACGGGCTCTATGTGCTCGAAGGCAAAGCCGTCTACAAACTGAACACCGATTGGGTCGAGGTGGAGGCCGGCGATTTCATCTGGCTCCGCGCCTTTTGCCCGCAAGCCTGCTATGTCGCAGGTCCGGGTCCGTTCCGGTATCTGCTGTACAAAGACGTGAACCGGCATGTGCGGCTAAGGGGCGTGGGCGCGTTCGGGCGGTAGACAAGCCAATCGACCATCCTAAATTTGCGGCCCAAACTCCCCGCCGTCGCCACCCGCAGCACCCGCGTCAGGGAAGTTTTGGCCGCCTGCACTGCCCGCACATTTTTGTTCCGGTGGGTGAAGGCCAGCCCCGCAGCCAACGGACCCGCAGACTACGGACCCGCAGCCAACGGACCCGCAGCCAACGGCCCGCAGACCAGCGCCCCCCTGACCGACGACCCGCAGCCGAAAAACCCCAGCCGATCCGGCCGCTTCCGACACCGCAGCGACCCCGCCAAACTTGCGCAGTCGCATCCCTCCAACCGCCCCGCATCGCCGGTTCAACCGCCCCCACCGAACGGTTGGCCGCCAGAAGCGCTGCAAGCCTGCGCAATGGGGCTAAAACCAAGCGCCTTGATCCGATCAACCTGCGGCCTCTTGCGTTACCCCGATCCTTGCGCGACTTAGCGATAGCTAAACACCGGTGACCCATGCATTACGCGTCGCTTGATGACTTCCTGCAATCCGGCACGGCGGCACTGGCCATGGGGCCGGTCGCGGTGGTCATGGCCGAAGACCCGGTGGAGGTGTCCTCCACGGTTCGCCACCACCTCGACGCCGGCTTCGCCCAGCTTTTGCTGCTGACCGAGCCTGACGTCCCGCTCGCCCCCGAACTTGAACCGCTGGTCCACCGCATCGCCTACGACGCCCTGATCGACCAGGCCATGATGCTGGCGATCAACCGCCTGATCGAGGCTGCGCCCGGCATCTGGTTTTACTATTGCTACAACGCGGAATACCTGTTCCACCCGTTCTGTGAGACCCGCAACATCCGCGAGCTGCTGGCCTTCCATACCGCGGAGCGCCGCGACGCTCTGCTGTCTTACGTCGTCGACCTTTACGCCGATGACCTGAATGCTTTTCCCAACGCGGTGTCGCTCGACCGCGCCCATCTGGACCGCTCCGGCTATTATGCCCTCGGCCGCCCTGATCCCGCCAACAACAACCACCCCAAGGCGCGCCAGTTGGATTTCTTCGGCGGGTTGCGCTGGCGGTTTGAGGAACACGTCCCCCCGATCCGCCGCAAGATCGACCGCATCGCGCTGTTCCGCGCCAAACCCGGCCTGACCTTACGCCCCGATTTCACCTTCTCGGATGAGGAATACAACACCTACGCCTGCCCCTGGCACCACAATATCACCACGGCTGTCGCCAGTTTCCGGACCGCCAAGGCGCTCAAAACCAACTCCGGCTCAAAGTTCGACATCCACAGCTTCCGCTGGCACAATTCGACGCCGTTCACATGGGCGAGCCAGCAACTGATGGATCTGGGGCTGATGGAGCCGGGTCAGTGGTTCTGATCTGACGCCGATCAAAAGGCGCGTCATCGGCCCCATCCCTTTTTGAGGAGGGGGTGAGGCGCTTTTGGGGGGCTTCAGGGTGGCAAACCTTCGCCTGTCCACATGTGGACACTTTTGCAACCTATTGATTCCAAACGATTTCGTAATTTTTGTTAACTTTTCGTTCAGGATTGCAGGCCACAGTTCCCAGCCCCGAGCGCGGGATCGGCACCAAACTGCGCCCATGGGGCGTGGATCAGTCGGTTGTCTTAAGCGGGGTTTCGCCGAGATCCAGCGCCACCGTGTCATGCTCCATGAATGCGGCCACTTCCGGCACCCAGCGGCTTTGCACAAAGGTCACATGCAGCGGGTGGGAGTTATAGGCGTCATAGGCGGACTGGCCCGCAAAAGTCATTGAGACCGCGAAACTGTAGGGGTTCTTCGGGCTGGTCTCCTGCGCGATCTGGAAATCCGCCACCCCCGGAATCTGTCGCAAGGCCGACAGCGCCCGCAGAAAGCCGCGCTCTTCGGCAGAGCCTGGCTCATGGATCAGGGCGAACAAAGCAGCGTGACGGATCATCGGCGTCTCCGGTAAGGCGGTTTGGGGTAGGGGCCACAGCGGGGCGTGGCGTAAATCCGGCTAGCCGCCGCAATCCTGCGGCTGCGACCTTTACGTCCTGCGCAACCGGATCACCACATCGACGCGGGCAATCTCGGTGCCTTCGGGGGCCGCAGGAAGGGCCGCGATCTGCACCTGATCGGCAGGCGCATCGGTCAGCAAGTGGCTGTCTTCCCAGTAGAAATGCGGGTGATCGTCCATCCTGGTGTCGAAATAGCTGCGCGCGCCATCGACCACGACCTCGTTCATCAGGCCCGCCGCACAAAAGGCGCGGAGCGTGTTGTAAACCGTGGCAAGGCTGACCTTTTCACCCGCCCCGCCGGTCAAAGCAAACAGGCTTTCGGCGGTGACATGGCGGTTTTGCCCATCGCCGACCAGCAACCGCGCCAAAGCCACCCGCTGCCGCGTCGGCCGCAGACCGCCACGCGCCAGCCAGTCGGTCGCGCGCAAAGTCTCGGTTATCCGCCCATGATCCTCAAGGTTCATCTTGCCCGGTCCGCTGGAATAAGCTGCAACTATAGCCCCGCGCGCGCCCCAAGACCAGAGAGCTTGCGCAGCAGCACCAATCCGGCACCCGCCGCGATAATCGAAGCCACCAAGACCCCCAACCGCACCGCGTTCATCTGTGCGCCGTCGCCGAAGGCCAGCCCGCCAATGAACAATGACATGGTAAAGCCAATCCCGGCCAGCAAGGCCACCGCCGCCAGATGCCACCAGCCCATCCCCTCGGGCAGTTTGGCCAGACCGGTGGCCACGATCAGCCCGCTGACCCCGACCACGCCGACGAACTTGCCGACCAGCAACCCCGCCGCCACGCCGAGCGCCACTTTGCCGCCAGACCCCGAGAGCCCGAGGTCGCCCAGCGGCAACCCGGCATTGGCAAAGGCGAACAGCGGCACGATCAGAAAGGTCACATAGGGCTGCAACGCGTCGACCAGCCGGTGCAGGGGCGAGCCTCCGGCGCGGTCTTTCAAGGGAATGCAGAACGCCGCCACCACCCCGGCAATCGTCGCATGGATGCCTGATTGCAGCACAAAAACCCATAAAACTGCCGCCAGAAACAGCGCGGGCCCCAATGCCACCGTCCCGCGCCGCGCCAGGATCAACATGCCCAGCACCGGCAGCACGGCGGCGAGAAGGTAGCCGACATGCAGATCGTGACCATAGAAAACCGCAATAATCAGGATCGCCCCCAAGTCATCCAATATCGCCAAAGTCAGCAGAAAACTGCGCAAGCCCGCCGGCAGGCCCGGCCCGGCGAGCGCCAAAATCCCCAAAGCAAAGGCAATGTCGGTGGCGGTGGGAATGGCCCAACCCTGGGCTACCCCGGCGCCTGCGGTGATCCAGAGGTAAACCAGCGCCGGAACCGCCATGCCGCCCAAAGCCGCCAGCCCGGGCAAGATCACCGCGGCGGGCTGGCGCAGCTTGCCCTCCAGCATCTCCTGCTTCAACTCCAGCCCGACGGTCAGGAAAAACACCGCCATCAACCCGTCATTGATCCAGAAGATCAACGGCTTGACCAGTCCCACACCGCCCGCAACCACCGAAACCGGCAGGTCCAGAAACCCATGATAGGCCGCCGAAAGGGGCGTATTCGCCGCAACCAGCGCCAAGAGCGTGGCCGCAATCAGCACCAGCCCGCCCCAGGCCTCGCGGTCCAGACCTTCGGGTGCCGCCGGTTCGCTCATCGCAATTCCCTTCGCGCCCGCCGCCCGTATCGGCCCGCCCGTATCGGCCCGCCCAGATCGGCCCGCCCGTATCGGCACCACGATAGGCGAAATACCCGGTGCGGCAAGGGCCAACCGGTCCGACGCTACCCTTGCGCGCCCTTCTCACGCGATGTTACACGGGTTGCAATGGGCCAGGGGGGATCCGAGCCAGATGAGCGTTTATCCGAGCACCTTCGACAAAGACGCACTCCTGGCCTGCGCACGCGGTGAACTGTTCGGCCCCGGCAATGCGCAACTGCCCGCGCCGCCCATGCTGATGATGGACCGGATCACCGAGGTTTCCGCCGACGGCGGCGCATTCGGCAAGGGCCATATTGTCGCCGAATTCGACATCACCCCCGACTTGTGGTTCTTCCAATGCCACTTTCCCGGCAACCCGATCATGCCCGGCTGCCTTGGCCTTGATGGCCTGTGGCAACTGACCGGCTTCAACCTTGGCTGGCGCGGCTGGCTTGGGCGCGGCTATGCGCTTGGCGTGGGCCAGGTCAAGCTGACCGGCATGGTCCGCCCCGACCGCAAGTTGCTGCGCTATACGGTCGATTTCACCAAGGCGCTGCAAAGCCGCCGCCTGACCATGGGGGTGGCCAACGGCAAGGTCGAGGCGGACGGCGAGGTAATCTACCTGGTCACCGACCTGAAAGTCGCGCTGTCGGCCAGCTGAATCTGCCACCGAAGCTGGCACTAAAATCTGCCGCCAACAATCTGCGCCCAACCCTCAATGGCAAACACTCTGCGATCCACAATCTGCGCCCGATCATCTTCGGCCAACACCTTGCGAAAAGTTGATACCCGAAAGGAACCCCCATGCGTCGCGTCGTCATCACCGGCATCGGCATCATCTCTCCCATCGGCAATTCGGCGGTTGAGGTCGAAGCATCGCTGCGCACGGGCAAATCCGGCATCATCGCCGCCCCCGATTATGCCGAACGCGGCTTTCGGTCCCAGGTGAAGGGTCAGCCGGTCATCACGCTGGAAGACCATATCGACAAACGCGATCTGCGCTTCATGGGCCCCGGTGCTGCCTATAATTTCCTTGCGATGAAGCAGGCGATTGCCGACAGCGGCTTGGCACCCGAGGATGTGTCCAACGAACGCTCCGGCCTGATCATGGGCTCCGGCGGGCCGTCGACCTCCAACTTCTTTCAGGCTTTCGATGCGGTCATCAACAAGGGTGCGCCCAAAAAGATGGGCCCGTTCATGGTGACCCGCTGCATGAGCAGCACCAACTCCGCCTGCCTCGCCACTCCGTTCAAGATCAAAGGCGTGAACTACTCGATCACTTCGGCCTGCTCGACCTCGGCGCATTGCATCGGCAACGGCACCGAACTGATCCAGATGGGCAAGCAGGACATCGTCTTTGCCGGCGGCGGCGAGGAACTGGACTGGACCCTCAGTTGCCTGTTCGACGCGATGGGTGCCATGTCGTCCAAATACAACGACACCCCCGCCACCGCCTCGCGCCCCTATGACGCCA
>JAYTQA010000545.1:0-6150 GCA_043746955.1 bacterium
TTCGCTGAGTTTTGTCATGGCGTTCCCCTAATGGTCGTTGGTGGCAAGGAAGGCGGCGATGCGCGAAAGCAGATCGTTGCAGCCATTCTCATCGACCCCAAGGATCACATCGCCATCGTCGTCGTGTTCCAGATCGGCGATCTCGCGCAGCAGGGCGGTGGCGTCGTCGCATGCGCCGAGACGATCGGCCTCCCACGCGGCGGTGAGGACAGCATGGCGCTGGCGGCGGCCAGTTGTGCGGTCGGCAGGTCGATCTTGATGTGCGAGAACAAGTCCGAGCAATCGGCCCTGATCCCGCCTTCGCGCAGCGCGGTCTTTATGGCATCCGCCACCATGTTGGGGCGGCAGCGGTCGAAATGGTCGGGCAGCGTGTCGATGTCGATGCGGATGGTGGTGGTGGCCATGGTCATAACTCTAGAGTCTGGCGATGCACCGGAGTGGCAGCGCCTGGCGGATCACCGCGAGGTATTCACGGCAACCGTGCCCCACTTGGGACTGTTCCTGACCGCCGGGGCGGATGTGCAAAAGGACCGGATCGAGGTTGACGTCTGGGCCTGGGGCCGGGGTCTGGAAAGCTGGCTGGTCGAACACATCGTGATTCCAGGCGGGCCGGAGGATCCCTCCGCTTGGGACAAGCTGACGGCTTTGCTGGGGCGGACATAGGCGCATGAAAGTGGCGCTGTCATGCAGTTGTCCAAACTCGCCATCGACACAGGCTACGAAGCACCGGCAGTTTATGCGTGGTCGCGTGCAGCAGGTTACGCGCAGGTCACACCGATCAAGGGCGTGGAAAGCTTCAATCGGTCGACGCCGGTGTCGGGGCCGACGTTCGTCGACGCCACCATCGGCGGCAAGCGCCTGCGCCGCGGCGCCCGGCTGGCATACCAGCCTCGCCAGATGCGCTGCGCTACCATTCCTGCCTTGGGTATGATGCCGAAACCCGCGAAGAGCCGTGGGAATTGTCGCTTGGTGCGGCCACGCGGCGGATACACGCTGGTAGCGATGTATCGGCCAACAACGGTGAATTGCTCGCAGTGCTGGCGGTGAGTGGTCATGGCATCGCCCTGCTGCCGCGCTTTATCGTGGCAGGACTATCTGGCGGCGGGCAGTCTGGTGCAGATCCTGCCCGACTGGCACGCCCCCGATATCTGGCTGACGCTCTATCACCCGCCCTATGAATCCCTGCCGATGCGGGTGGCCACGTTTTCCGACTTCTTCGAACGCCATGTGACCAGCACATCCCTGCTGTCGGGCGGCGGCAACCTCGGAGCCCCGCGCAGCTAGTCCTTGCCAGCCAACGCCTCTACCGGACCCCAGATTTCGGCCAGCCAACGCGCCAGAGCAGCCACCTCCAGCGGCACAGTCGTATCGACCGGGTAAACCGGGCTTTGGCCCATCGGTTCGGCCCGCGTGGCAAGGGCGATCAGTTCGGGCACATACTCCGCCCCCGGATGGCCCGCAGGGCGTTGCCCGATCCGGCTGCCATAGCGCTGACCAATGGTTTGCGGCGGCGCGTGGCACCAGATTTCGGCGACCTGCGCAATGCCGCCCACTTGCAGGCCCTGCGCCAGCCGCTCGGGTGACTGAAAGCCGAACCAGGCGTCGACAATCGTAGTAGTTCCTGCGGGCGCATCGCGCAAAAGATCGAATATCACTGCATAGCTGGCTTTGCCGAGCGTGCGGTTGAATAGCCGGTCACCAAGCGGCAATTCCGTCAGGAACGGGTTCTTGATGGTATCGAGAGCCAGCAGTGGCCAGCCAGTTGCACCGGCAAGTGCGCGCGCCACAGCGCTTTTCCCGCTGGCAGGCACACCGTTGACCAGAACGACCCGTTTGGGTTTGAGCACGGGTCCAGCCCGAAACGCCGCAATCGCAGCCCCCACCACACCGGCGTCATCGCCCAGCATCGCTGCCACAACCGGAGCGGAAAACCACGATTTGCGCGTGGGGATCGTGGCAAGCGCGGCAACGGCGGCGTCGCCTGCGCCACCGCCAATCACCACCATATCGGGGTTGCAGGTCGATACCAGCGTGTCGATGGCGCGGCGAAGCGGTCCGGCCCACGCACGGATCACGGCCTGCGCCACAGGATCATCGCCGCGCGCCAGCAGATCCTGCACACGGGTTTCGGGGGCCAGTTGCGCCTCGGCCAGATGGACGCCAAAGGCGGTGCCTGAGCTTACAGTCTCCACACAGCCAATCCGCCCGCAGACGCAGACGCGCCCGTCAGGTTCCACAGCCAGATGCCCCAGCTGCCCCGCCGATCCGCGCCCGCGCAGAACCTGACCCTGCTCCAGTACAGCGCCGCCAATGCCCGTGCCGATGGTCAGCATCACCACGCTGAGTTGCCCCCGCGCGGCACCACAGGCCGCCTCGGCCAGCAGTGCCATCGTGGCGTCGTTTTCAATCGTCACCGGCAAGCCGGTTGCCGTTTCGACCAGACGGGCGAAATCAAACCCCGACAGATCGACATAGCCGCCGGACAGCACAGCCCGCGTTGCCACAACCACCTGCCCCGGCACCCCGATGCCGATGGCCCTAACCTCCGGTGTCCGCACCTGATCGACCAACACCAGACAGCGCGCCAGCACCACCTGCGGATCGGGCGAACTGGCGACCGAGGCCCGCGCCTCGATTACCCCCGCCCCGGTTACCCGGGCCGCCCGCAGGTTGGTGCCGCCAATGTCGATCCCGATCGCCAGCTGCGTCATGATGGTCAGGCAGTCATGTGCCGGGCGATCACGGCCTGTATCTCGCGCAAGCGCGGGACTGCGATGGTTTCAAGCCGCTCACGCGTCACTGCCCGGTCGAGCGAAATGCAGTCTTTCCACAGCGACCGGCCAGCGATCACCCCCGATGCGCCATTGGCCATCGCAGACTCGACCTGCACCAGAAACGTCGCGTGATCCACACCAGCCGACAGCACAGCCCAAGGCACGTCGCCCGCCATCGACGTTACATTGGCGCAAGCCTGCGGCGTGCCGGGATACGGGATCTTGAGCACTTTTGACCCCAGATCAAGACAGATGCGCGACCCGCCCTCGATCAGTTCGGGAATGCGCGCGGCATAGTCGGCGGCCGCTTCCCCCTCCAGCGAATAGGTCAGGAATTCCACGACCAGCAGCAGGTCTTCGGCCTCGAAATCAGCGATGGTCTGTTTGAGAACCTCGATGTTGTAGGTGTTGGCGGCGGGAGTATCCGACCGCAGGTAGATCATGATCTTGGCACCAGTGCCGCCCAGTTCGCGGACCCGGCGCGCCGTGATCCCCGCGACCATCTGGGAAAGGCGATACCCTTCGGGCGAGGTTTCCCAGCCCGAAGCGTCCAGCCCGATCAGCAAGGCAGTGGACCGGGGCAGCATGCCTTGGTCGATGATCGCCGGCACAGCACAGATCGGATCGACCAGAATGCAGCCCGCATGCAGCGCCAGATAGCGCGCGATATCCATCTTGGTCAGACCCAGCACGTCGTTGCTGATCTTTGCCTGATCGGCGGGCTCTTTGGCCAAGAGTGTGCGCATCCCGCCCCGCTGGTCACAGGCGATCACCATCATGGCGCCGTTATCACCACATATCTGCTGATAGCCACGCCGCTCTGCTGTTGTCATGCCAGTCATGGATATGCCTCTTGTTGCGGCTCATGCCGTACTGCGTTTGGGGGGTATCGCGCAGAGGTGAGGCACTTGCCAATTGCCACAACGCCCGGATTGCGCAATAACCTACAACAGGGCGGTAACACATTGCAGAAAGGAATTGCAACCTGTCGAGTTCCAGTAGCTCAGACATCGGCGAAACCCGAGCGATGCTGCACACCGTGGCCAAGCTGCATTACGAGGCAGAGCTGAGCCAGGTGTCGATCGCCAGGCAGTTGGGGGTTTCCACCGCCACAATATCGCGGCTGTTGCAGCGGGCGCGGGCCGAAGGCATCGTGCGGATCGAGGTGCGCGATCTGATCGCCCCTGACACGCTGGGCGTGCGCATCGCGCAAAAGCTGAAACTGCGCAAGGTTTCCGTGATCGAGGCCCCGGCTTCTGGCGTGGCGATGGCGCTTGCAGCCCCTTTGGGCGCGATGCTGAAGGCTGAAAACCTTGGCAGCGGATCAGTGCTGGCCGTGGGTTGGGGCCGCGCAGTGCGGGCTGTGATCGCATCGGGATTGCCGCCGATACCGGGCGTAATCGTGGTGCCGGCAACCGGCGGGATGCAGCAGCGGGCCACTCATTTTCAGGTCAACGAATTCGTGCGGACGGCGGCTGAACAGATGGGCGGTACGCCACATTTCATCCATGCCCCCTACTTGCCGTCTGCCGATGCGCACCCCAGTTTTCTAGCCGACCCGGCCATTCGCAACTCGGTCGCCCTCTGGGATCGAATCGATGTGGCCATCGTCGGCGTCGGCCTACCCCATGCCCTGAACGCCCCCGAGGCGAGTGTTGCCACGCCAAGCGAGCAGTTGCTGGTTTCGGCGGTGGGCGATGTCATTCGCCACTATTTCGGCACGGAGGGTCAGCCGATCCCGTGGGAGGGCGAAGCCCGGATGATCGCCGCTTCCCCCCAGCAATTGCGGGCTGCACGGCTTTGCATCGGTGTGGCAGCCGGCGAAAGCAAGGCGGTTTCAATCATCGGCGCCGCCCGCGCAGGGCTGATCACTGCCCTTGTGACAGACATTCGCACCGCCGAAGCAATTCTCGAACATCTGAGCCGCACAACCTCCACAGATTAAGTTTTTGTGGGCGAAATCTGTTGCTGCAACGAATCCCGCTTGACGCAGACGCATTCGGCACCTGTTATCGACGCACTGAAACCGAAGTCGCCGTAAAGGCCCGTAGTGGCCTGGGAGCGATCTCAAAGGGAGGATTACGAATGAAACGCCGTTCCATTTTGGCTGCAGCCTCGGCGGTTGCTCTGACCCTTAGCCTGGGCATGGGTGCCACGACAGCCTTTGCGCAGAAAACAAAATTCACCATAGCTCTGGTTCCCGGACTGACCACCGACGCGTTCTACATCACCATGCAGAAAGGCGCGCAAGCTGCCGCCGATGCACTGGGTGTTGAACTGGTGTTCCAAGGCGCACCCGATTTCAACCCGGTAACACAGGTTCCGGTTCTGGATGCCGTGATTGCGCGCGCCCCTGATGCGATCCTGATCGCGCCGACCGATAAGACACAGTTGATCGAGCCGCTGCGCAAGGCGCATGATGCCGGTATCCCGGTCATCACAGTCGATACCTTCATTGGCACTGGCATCTATCAGACTGGCGCAGGCGATGCGGATTTCCCGCTGGCGTATATCGCTTCCGACAACGTGCTGGGTGGCCGGATGGCTGCACGCGCGCTTGCAGGTGCCATCGGCGGCAAAGGCAAAGTCTATGTGTCGAACGTGAAACCCGGCATTTCCACCACCGATCAGCGCGAAGAAGGCTTCAAAGCTGAAATGGCCGAGAATTTCCCGGGCATCGAAGTTCTGGAAACCCAGTTCAACGACAACGACGCAAACAAGGCGGCTTCGCAGCTGCAGGGCGTGTTCGCGCGCAGTCCGGACCTGAACGGCGTGTTCGGGGCCAACTTGTTCTCGGCTCTGGGTGCTGCCAATGGCGTGCAGCAGTCCGGAAAATCAGGCGTTATCAAAGTTGTGGCCTTTGACGCACCAGGCAGCATTGTCGACAACATCAAGTCCGGTCTGGTCGATGTGGCAATTGCCCAGCATCCGGCTGAAATCGGGTACTTCGGCGTTGTGTCGGCCTATGCTCACCTGACGGGCCACTCGATCCCGGTGTCGATCGGCACTGGCTTCACCATCATGGACAAGGCCAACATCGACAACCCGGATATCGCTAAATACATCTATTCGGAATAATCGCGTGAAGCGGCTTCCGGCCCTGTGCCGGACGCCGCGCCTTTTGCGCAGAACAGGCGTACCTGTCACACGCCCGTAGCGTTTTATGGCAGAACGACCCCTCGCCTCACGTTCAATTTAAGGTTCGGCTCAGCCATGTCCCCTCCCAATTTCCCGGCAAGCACCGGTCAGAATATCTCACCTCCGGCAGACCATGCAGACAAGGCACGCTCTGTGCTTCAGCGGATTGCCAATCTGCGCGCCTGGCTGTTTCTGGCGTTCCTGATTGTCGGGTTCGAAATCTGGTCGCGTGTCAGCT
>JAYTQA010000546.1:0-6076 GCA_043746955.1 bacterium
GAAACCAAATGAAGGCGACACGCTCTAATGTTGGTTATTCGTGAGCAACTACAATTGGTTGTAAGGCGTTCTTCATGTCATACATGAATAGCGCCATCCCCGCAGGCGAGCGCCGCCTCCCGGATCGCCTCGCTATAGGTGGGGTGGGCATGGCAGGTTAGCGCTAAATCTTGCGCAGAAGCGCCAAATTCCATCGCCACGCAGACCTCATGGATAATATCACCGGCGGCGGGGCCGATGATATGCGCGCCGAGGATGCGGTCGGTGGCGGCGTCGGCGAGAATCTTCACGAACCCCTCGGACTGGAAGACGGCTTTGGCACGGGCATTGCCCATGAAGGGGAATTTGCCGATCTTGTAGGCGCGGCCCTGCGCCTTCAGTTGCTCCTCGGTTGCCCCCACGCTGGCGACTTCCGGGGTTGTGTATATCACGCCGGGGATTACCCCGCAGTTAACATGGCCGTGCTGGCCTGCGAGGATTTCGGCGACGGCCATGCCTTCGTCTTCGGCTTTGT
This sequence comes from bacterium, assembly GCA_043746955.1. Lineage (GTDB taxonomy): Bacteria > Pseudomonadota > Alphaproteobacteria > Rhodobacterales > Rhodobacteraceae > Stagnihabitans. The sequence goes on from JAYTQA010000546.1 coordinate 515, forward strand.
GGGCCAGCATTGGGCCGGCGACTGCATCACCTATGGCGTATAAGCCATTGATATTGGTGGCATAATGCCTGTCGGTCTTGATGGTGCCACGCGGGCCCATCTCGACCCCCAGCGCCTCGAGCCCAAGGCCAGCGGTATAAGGTTTACGGCCGGTGGCGACCAGAACCACGTCGGAGGTGATTGTGGCTTCGGAGTTGTCTTTGCGCAGTTTGTAGGTGGCGGTGGTACCGATCACACCTTGCACGGCGGCACCGAGGATGAACTTAATCCCTTGTTTCACAAGGATTTTCTGGAAGGCTTTTTGCACCTCGGCGTCCATGCCGGGGGTAATCGCGTCGAGGTATTCGATCACGGTCACCTGGGTGCCCAAGCGGGCGTAGACCGAGCCGAGTTCCAGCCCGATGACGCCAGCGCCGATCACGGTCAGGGTTTTGGGGATCTCTGTCAGGGTCAGGGCGCCGGTGGAGGTGACGACTTTGACCTCGTCCACCGTGACGCCGGGCAGGCTTGACGGCTCGGAACCTGTTGCAATGATTATGTTTTTGGCGGTGTGGAGGTCGGCGCCGACCTGCACCTGACCGGCCGCCTGGATGGTGCCCCAGCCTTTTGCCCAAGTGATCTTGTTCTTCTTGAACAGGAACTCGATCCCCTTGGTGTTGCCGTTCACCACGTCTTGCTTATAGGCCTGCATCTTGGCCCAATCGACCATAGGTGCTGCGCCCATCAAACCCATTTTCTCAAAGTTTTCATGGGCTTCGTGGAGGTGGTGGGTGGCATTCAGCAGAGCCTTGGAGGGGATGCAGCCGACGTTCAGGCAGGTGCCGCCCAAGGCCTCGCGACCCTCAACCACAGCGGTTTTCAGGCCCAGTTGGGCGCAGCGGATGGCGCAGACATAGCCGCCGGGGCCGGCGCCGATCACGATCACATCAAACTCTGCCATGGTGTTTTTCCTTTGAATTTGGCGTCTTTTATGCGTCTTGCTTTTGTCTTTCTTTGGTGAAGACAAAACTAGAGCAAGGCGGCCAGCAGCATCACGATTGTTGCGAGGAAGCCGACGGACCAGATTATTGAGCGCCACGGGCTGAACCCGAAGGCATATGCGGGGATGTAAGCCAAGCGGGCGGCGAGGTAGAGCCAGCCGCAGGTCGCGGTCAGGGTTGTGGATTGCTTCGACAGGGTGACCACCACGACGGCGATGGTGAACAGGATCAGGCCTTCGAAATGGTTGTTCAGCGCGCGTTGCAGGCGGGCGGTGACTTTGGAGAGCGGCCGTGGCGGCGGCAGGTCGCGCGGGCTCGCGCTGTAGTCGGCCGACAGTTCGATATTCCGCGGGATGGCGAAGGTCAGGACCTGGCAGACTTGCAACAGGGCCGCGAGGGTGAGGGCGGTGAGTTCTTGGGTCATAAGGGGGCCTTTCGGGCGGTGCCTTGGTGGAAGCGGAGTTGCCACGCGCCGGTTGAGAGATCCCAAAGCGAGGAGCGGTTGGCCCATTCGGTGCCTTCGGGGTGGCGGACCTCTGAGATGTAGGTGACGTGGGCGATGGTGTCCGACAAGGGGCGGCTGGTGAGGTGGTGCAGGGTGGCGTCGATGTCCTCCCGCGAGGCTGCGTCCAACAGCATTTCGGCGCGGGTATAGGTGCGGCCAGAGCGGCCGAATTCGTGGAAATCGGCGGCGAAGGTGGCGTCCATCAGCGCCCGGTCGAAGCGGGTTTCGGCGCGCCAGAGCGTGAGTTCGAGGGCGGGCAGGAGGGTGAGGGTGGGGGTCATTGTGCCTTGACGGGTGAATAAAGTGGCGGTGCCGGGAAAGCGGCCCCGCTTATGGGTTCACGGCGAGTTAGGCCCCAAGTCCGGCAAAGTAGAGCCAAGCAGTGGCCAGAAACCCGGCCAACCAAACGACGGTGCGCAGTCCTGGCCAGCCTGAAGCGTAAATTGGCACGTAGAGAACACGGGCGACGAGGAAGATTTGCGCGGTCAAGAGCGTGGTGGAAGTTGAGACGCCCTTGTGCGCGAGGATCAGCACGGCGGGGGCAAACAGGGCAAGGGCAACGATGGAGTTCATCTGGGCACGCTCTAACCGCCCGGCGACCCCGAGCAGTTTCGGCATATCGTCGCGGGGTTTCAGCAGCATCGGCAGGCCGACTTGAAGTTGACCGGCGATGATCTGCGCGAAAATCGTTAGAATGGTGAGCAGGCCGTATAGGCCGAGGATGGTGAGTTCGGATGACATGGGTGGCTCCTTGTCGGTGGATTGCTGCGCACGGGATGCACACGCAAGGGATAATGCACACCTTACCGATAATGCACACCCTACTAGGGGTGGTAGGGTGCGCATTTATTGCGCACCCATAGGATTAGAGGTCCATCAACAACCGTCTCGGGTCTTCCAGCGCCTCTTTCACCCGGACCAGGAACGTCACCGCACCTTTGCCGTCGACGATCCGGTGGTCGTAGCTGAGCGCCAGATACATCATCGGGCGGATCACGATCTGGCCTGCGACCACCACCGGGCGGTCCTGGATTTTGTGCATCCCCAAGATGCCCGATTGCGGCGGGTTCAGGATCGGAGCGGACATCAGGCTGCCGTAGACGCCGCCGTTGGAGATGGTGAACGAGCCGCCCTGCAGGTCGGCCATGGTCAGTTTGTTGTCACGGGCGCGGGCACCCAGTTCGGCGATTTTCTTCTCGATCCCGGCAAAGCTCATCTGGTCGGCGTCGCGCAGCACCGGGACGACGAGGCCGTTGGGGGTGCCGACCGCCACGCCCATGTGGACGTAGTTCTTGTAGACGACGTCCTGGCCGTCAACCTCGGCATTGACCTCGGGCACTTCGTGCAAGGCGTGGATGCAGGCTTTGACGAAGAACGACATGAAGCCGAGTTTGACGCCATGCTTTTTCTCAAACTGGTCTTTGTAGGTGGTGCGCAGGTCCATCACCGACGCCATGTCGACCTCGTTATAGGTGGTCAGCATGGCGGCGGTGTTTTGCGCCTCCTTGAGGCGCTTGGCGATGGTGGCGCGCAGGCGGGTCATCTTGACGCGCTCCTCGCGTGCGGCATCGTCGGCGGGGATCGGCGCGCGCGGGATCGCCACCGGGGCTTGGGGCATGGCAACTGGTGCTGCGACCGGGGTTGGCGGGGTGGCGCGGGCGACGTCTTCCTTCATCACCCGGCCATCGCGACCGGTACCGGTGACTTGGGCAGCGGTTAAGCTAGCCTCGGCCATGGCTTTCTTGGCGGCGGGGGCGTCTTCGATGTCGCGCGGGACCGTGGGTTCCGGCCCGGCAATCGGGGCGAGCGAGGGTTCGGCCACGGTGGAGGGCACGTTTTCCAAGGCTTTCGTGACCTTGTTTTTGGCGGCTGGCGAGGCGGCCCCCTCGGTCACGATGGCAAGGCGCGCACCTGCCGGGACCGTGGTGCCTTCGGGGGCGATGATTTCGGACAGAACGCCGGTCACCGGGCTCGGCACCTCGACCGACACTTTGTCGGTTTCCAGTTCGCACAGCATCTCATCCTGTTTGACCGCATCGCCGGGCTTTTTGAACCAGGTGGAGACGGTGGCTTCGGTGACACTTTCGCCCAGGGCGGGCACCATAACGTCGGTCATCACATTCTCCTCAGGCCAACGCGTCGTTCACGAGGGCTATTTGTTCGGCTTTGTGTTTGCTGGCGAGACCGGTCGCGGGCGAGGCGGATGCGATGCGACCGACATAGCGGGGACGGGTGGTTCGGGCGCCGATCTTGGTCAGCAGGGTTTCCAGTTCGGGCTCGATGAACGACCAGGCGCCGGCGTTTTTGGGTTCTTCCTGACACCAGACAATCTCGGCACCCTTGAAGCGCGACAGTTCGGCGGTGAGCGAGATTTTGGGCACCGGATACAGTTGTTCGACGCGCATGAGGTAAGTGTCGGTCAACCCGCGCAGGTCGCGTTCGGCCAGCAGGTCGTAGTACACTTTGCCGGAGCACATGACGACGCGCTTGATCTGGTCATCGGGGTTCAGGGTGACGGTGGCGCGGCCGTTTTGCGCATCATCCCACAACACGCGATGGAAGGTGGAACCGTCGGTGAAATCAGCCGCATCGCTGATGCACATCGGGTGACGGAGCAGGCTTTTCGGTGTCATCAGAATCAAGGGCTTGCGGAAGTCGCGGTGCATCTGACGGCGCAGGACATGGAAGTAGTTCGAGGGCGTGGTGCAGTTGGCGACGATCCAGTTGTCATGCGCGGAGTTTTGCAAAAAGCGTTCGAGGCGGGCGGAGGAGTGTTCCGGGCCCTGACCTTCCATCCCGTGCGGCAAAAGACACACGAGGCCGGACATGCGCAGCCATTTGGATTCGCCCGAGCAGATGAACTGGTCGAACATGATCTGCGCGCCGTTGGCGAAGTCGCCAAACTGCGCCTCCCACATGGTCAGGGCGTTGGGTTCGGAGAGTGAATAGCCGTATTCGAAGCCCAGCACGGCATATTCCGACAGCATGGAATCGATGACTTCGTAGCGGGCTTGGCCCGCGCGAATGTGGTTGAGCGGGTAGTGGCGTTCCTCGGTCACCTGGTCGACGAAGGCGGAGTGGCGTTGGCTGAAGGTGCCACGGGTGCAATCCTGACCGGACAGGCGGACCGGGAAACCTTCGGTGGCGAGGCTGCCAAACGCCAAGGCTTCGGCGGTGGCCCAATCGAAGCCTTTGCCACTGGCGAACATTTCCTTTTTGGATTCCAACTGGCGGGCGACGGTTTTGTGGATGTCAAAATCCTCGGGCACCCGGGTCAGGGCGGCACCAACCTCGGCCATCGTCTCGGGTTTGATCCAGGTTTCGCCGCGCTGGTAATGCTCCAGATTCTTCGGCTGCATGTTCTTCCAGCGGCCATCGAGCCAGTCGGCCTTGTTGGGTTTATAGGCTTTGCCCGCCTCATATTCCTCATTCAGGCGGGCTTGGAAGGCGGCCTTCAGATCCTCGATCTCGCCTTCGGGGATCAGGCCGTCTTGGACCAGACGTTCGGCATAGAGCTGCAAGGTGGTCTTTTGCTTGCGGATCGTGGTGTACATCGCGGGGTTGGTGAACATCGGTTCATCGCCCTCGTTATGGCCAAAGCGCCGGTAGCAGAAGATGTCGAGCACGGCGTCCTTGTGGAAGGTCTGGCGGTATTCGGTGGCGACTTTCGCTGCATGAACAACGGCTTCCGGGTCATCGCCGTTGACGTGGAAAATCGGCGCTTCGACCATCAGGGCGATGTCGGTCGGGTAGGGCGAGGAGCGCGAATAGGCGGGCGAGGTAGTGAAACCGATCTGGTTGTTGACGATGATATGGATGGTGCCGCCGGTGCGGTGACCTTTGAGGCCCGACAGACCGAAGCATTCGGCAATCACACCTTGCCCGGCAAAAGCCGCATCGCCGTGCAAGAGGACGGGCATGACCTGATGGCGGTCGGCGTCGTTGTATTGATCCTGCTTGGCGCGGACTTTGCCGAGCACGACCGGGTTGACCGCTTCCAAATGGCTGGGATTGGCGGTGAGGCTAAGGTGGACGATATTGCCGTCAAAATTGCGGTCGGAAGACGCACCGAGGTGG
>JAYTQA010000547.1:0-2277 GCA_043746955.1 bacterium
CCTTGCAGACCCTGCTGGTCTGTCTGGCCGTGCTTTTGGGTGCAGGTGACCTTCGGGCGCAAACCACGCCCGACCAGACCACGCCCGACCAGACCACGCCCGACCAGACCGCACCCGACCAGAGCATCCCCACCGGCAGCTATGTGCTGAACCTGCGCGATGCCGATATCAAGGCGGTCGCCGAGGAGGTGGCGCGGATCACCGGGCGGACCATCGTGCTCGACCCCGGGGTGACCGGGCAGGTCACCGTGCTGTCCAGCACACGGATGGATCAGGCCCAGATCTGGGAGCTGTTCCAGTCGGTTCTGGCGGTCAACGGCCTGGCGGCGCTGCCCTCGGGCGCGTTCTGGCGCATCGTCAAACAGGAAACCGTGCGCGAGGGCGGCGGGCTGGTCACGCCGGGCCAGACCCCGGGCGCCGCACCCGGCCGGCTCGATGTGATCACCCGGCTGGTCAAGCTGAACAGCTTTCCCGCCGCCACCGCCGCCGAGGCGTTCCGCCCGCTGGTCGCCAGCTTTGGCTATATTCAGGCGGTGCCCGACACCAACACCCTGATCATCACCGACACCGCCGACAATGTCGCGCGGATCGAGGCGATTGCCCGGTCGCTCGACACCGGTGGCGCGCAACAGATCTACACGATCCGGCTGCACAATGCCGAGGCCATGGCGGTGGCGGCGGCGGTCGAGGCGGTGCTGGGCCAGCCGCAGGGCCAGGGCGGGCCGCGCCTGACCGTCGACACCAATGCCAACCTGTTGTTGTTGCGCTCGGATGCCGCGACCCATGATCTGGTGCTGCGCATCGTGGCCGATCTGGACGTCAAGGGCCGCCCGCAAGACAGCACGGTGCTGGTGACCCATGTCTACCGGCTGCGCTTTGCCGATGCGACCGCGCTGGCCAATGTGCTGCGCGGCCTGATCGGCGGCGGTGGCGGCGCGGTCAGCAACCCGGTGGCCCAGGCGCTGGCCGATCCGGGTGCCGCCGCAGCGCGGCCCGCCACCCCGATGCCAATTGCCCCGATCACTGCGACGGCGGCGAATGATCCCAACGGCGCGGCCCAGATCGCGCCCACCGACACCGCGCCCACCTACACCGCGCCCACCGCCGGGTTCGCCACAGCCGCCGCTTCAGGCTCAGGCTCTGGCTCAGGCTCTGGCAGCACGGTCACCATCGAACCGGTGATCGAGACCAATGCCATCGTGGTGCGCGCCAAGCCCGCCGATCAGGCCGATATCGCCGGGCTGATCGCCGATCTGGACCAGCGCCGCCCGCAGGTGCTGATCGAAGCCGCGATTGTCGAAGTCTCCGGCGATATCTCCGAAGAGCTTGGCATCCAGCTCGGCTTTGGCAAGACCACGCCGCCCGGTGGCTTTGCCGCCACCTCGTTCTCGAACTCCGGCCCGGCGCTGCAGAATATCCTGGCACTGCTCGGGGTCAGCGAGGCCCGCGCGCTGGCCCCGGGCGGGCTGTCGCTGGGCCTCGCGCGCCAGGACGATTACGGCATCCTGTTGCAGGCGCTTGGCCAGTCCAGCAAGGCCAACCTGCTGTCCACCCCCTCGATCACCACGCTCGACAACCAGCCGGCCGAGATTGTCGTCGGCCAGAACGTGCCGTTCCGCACCGGCAGCTTCAGCACCGATGGCACCGGCGCCAACCCGTTCACCACGATCGAACGCCAGGATGTCGGCATCACCATGAAAGTCGTGCCGCGGGTCAATCAGGGCGATGTGATCCAGCTTGATGTGTCCCAAGAGGTGTCCTCGCTGACCAACACCACCGTCGCCGGCGCGGCTGACCTGATCACCAACCGCCGCAGCATCACGACGACCGTGCTGGCCGACAATGGCGGCACCGTGGTGCTCGGCGGCCTGATCAGCGACAACCGCACCATGGTCGGCTCCGAAGTGCCCGGCCTTGGCCGTCTGCCGATCCTCGGCGGCCTCTTCCGCAACAAATCCGAAGCGCGCCACAAGCAGACGCTCTATGTCTTTCTGCGCGCCACCATCCTGCGCAACCGCAGCGATGTCGCCGCCGTGTCCGACCAGCGCTTCCTGCGCCTGAAGGCAATCGAGGTCGATCCGCCAACCCTCCACAACCCCGCCGCCCCCAGCACCGGTTCGGGGGCCAATGCCGGAGCCGGAGCCGCAGCCAAACCAGCCAAACGCCCCGCGAAAACCCTGCCAGTCGAAATCGACGGGCTGTATTAGGGCCCGTTGAGATTTAGGATCTCCCTTTTTTTTTGGACTCTGATTCAAGCTTCCCAAAGGGGAGGAATTC
>JAYTQA010000548.1:0-6059 GCA_043746955.1 bacterium
ATCACCCCGCGCCCGGCAAAGCGGCGGTTCTTGAAATCGTCCAGTGCTACGTTGATGTTATCGAGGCTGTATTCGACATAGTGCATCTTGACCTTGCCGTCGGCGTTCAGCTCCATCAGCTCCACCAGTTCGGTATAGTTGCCGACCAGGCTGCCACCGATGTTGATCTCGTTGATCACCAGATGCACGGTCGGCACTTCAATCTTGCCGCCGTAGCCGATCATGATCAGCTCGCCACCGGGGCGGACCATCTTCCAGCACAGGTTTTCGACGCCGAGTTCGCCGACGAAATCCATCACCACCTGTGCGCCGCCACCGGTGATCTGCTTGATTTCCTCAATGATGTTCGGCCCGCCATCCAGCACGAAATCCGCGCCGAGGTCTTTGCACAACTGCCGTGCTGCAGGCTCGCGGTCGACCGCGATGATCCGGCAGCCGGAAATTTCGTGCAGGCATTGCAGCGCGATATGGCCCAGACCGCCGACGCCGACGATCACGCAATAGGCACCGGGCCGCAGGGCTTTGGCGGCTTTCTTCGCGGCACGGTAAGCAGTGATCCCGGCATCGGCCATCGGCGCCACATCCAACGGCGTGATGTTGGGGTTCAGCTTGATCAGGCTGCGTTCCGAGGTCAGGAAATACTCGGCAAATCCGCCATCCAGCCCAAGGCCCGGAAACAGGCTGTGTTCGCAGTGCATGTCGTCGCCATAGCGGCACGACAGGCAAATCCCGCAGGTCCGGTGCGGGTGGCAGATGACCGTGTCACCATGCTTGACCGAGGTGACATTGGAGCCGACATCCTCGACCCAGCCCGCATTCTCATGGCCCATGATGTAGGGCAGCAGATTGCGGCCCTGATCCATGATGTCTTTCCAAACGCCCTCGATGATGTGCAGATCGGTGCGGCACAGACCCGCCGCCCCGACCTTCACGATCACATCATTCGGCCCCATGATGGTGGGCGACTTGACGGTTTCGATCTTCAGCTGAACGTTCATCGCGGGGTCGTATTCGTAAAGTCTTGCGGCTTTCATTTTCAGGCCCTTTTCATTCTGAATTCAGCTACTTCCGACCGAGTTTTTCCGCGCCGCCACCCAGGGCGCCGCCCAGCGTCGGGTCTTCATCCTCGGCGAGGTCCGCGATCAGGGTTTCGGTGGTCAAGATCAGCGTGGCGACCGAGCCTGCGTTCATCAGAGCCGAGCAGGTCACCCGCACCGGGTCGATGACGCCGGATTTCATCAGATCCTCATAGGCACCGGTGGCCGCGTTGAAGCCGTGGTCGCCCTGCAGGGCGCAGACCTTGCGGACCACGTCATTGGGTTCGGCACCGGCATTGAAAGCGATGCGCGCCAAAGGCAGGGTCAGCACCGATTGCACCAGTTCAACGCCCTTGCGGACATCGCCCGCGACCGATTTCGCCAGCTCCGCCAGTGCCGGGGCCACGCGCGCCAAAGCCACACCGCCGCCGACCAGCACGCCCTCTTCCGACGCCGCACGCACGGCATTGAGCGAATCCTCGATCAGCTGGATGGTGCGCTTCTGTTCGACCGGCGTGACGCCACCGGCAAAAATCGTCGCGGTCCCGCCGCACAGTTTGGCGAGGCGTTCCTGCAACTTGTCCTTGTCGATGTTTGGTGGTGCCACCTCATACAACCGTTGCACCTGCAGGCGGCGAGCGGCGATGGCTTGGGGATCGCCGTTGCCACGAATGATCATGGTGTCGGAATTGCTCGCCTCAATCCGTTCGGCGCTGCCCATGTCCAGCCGGGTGATCGCCTCCAGACTGTCGCCCAGATCACGGGCCAGCACCTTGCCGCCGGTCAGGATCGCCAGATCCTCCATCATGTTGCGCCGCCAGTGGCCAAACTCCGGCGGGTGAACCACCAGGAACTTGCCGGGACCATCTTTGCCCAGCAGGGTCAGCAAAACCTCAGGCGAGGTTTCCTCGGAGATGATCACCAAGGGACGCTTGTCCTCGGCGGCGATGGCTTTGGCAGCATCCAGCTGGCTGGCGGTTTTCAGCTTGATGTCGGTCAGCACGATGTAGGGGTTCAGCACGATCGCCCGCATCGCGTCCAGATCGGTGACCATGTGATGCGAGATATAGCCCCGGTCGAAAGCCATGCCGTCCACAACTTGCAAGGTGGAATGGTTGCCGGTGCCATAGTCGGTCGAGATCACCCCCTGCGCGCCGACCCGCCGGAAGGCTTCGGCGACCAGCCCACCCAGATCAGCGTTGGAGGCAGAGATTTTGGCCACCGCCGACAGCATGGCGTGATCGGTGACCGGCTTGGCTGCGGTGCGCAGGGCGTTGGTGGTGGCCTCGACCGCCAAGGAAATTCCCCGGCAGAGTTCAACCGGCTTGGCCCCTTTGTCGATCAGCAGAACGCCCGACTGGATCATCCCGTTCGCCAGCACGATCGAGGTGGTGGTGCCGTCGCCCGCCACATCATTGGTCTGCATCGACACCTCGCGCACGACCTGCGCGCCCATGTTCTCAAACCGGTCAAACAGTTCGATTTCAGAGGCGATGGAAACTCCATCCCGGCTGATCAAGGGTGTACCCATCGGCCGGTCGATCATCGCATTCATGCCCATCGGGCCGAGCGTTGATTCAACCGCGGCCGACAGTTTCTGCACCCCGTGGGCCAGTGCGCGGCGGGCGTCGTTGCCGTGGATCATGATTTTCGGCATAGTTCCTCCTTCGGCCAAAGCCGGATTTTCGGTGTTTTTGTGGATCGCCTGTCAGCGGCAGGCGTGACTTTGCTTGGTGGCGTAGTCGACCAGAACTGGCACAGCACCAGACAGGTCGGCTTGTTGGTAGCGGCTTTGCTTTAAGCCCCGGCAGAGCGAGCCGGAGAATTCCATATTGATCCGCACCGACCGCAAAAGACTCATATAGCGGGCGTAGTCGGTGATCGGCGCACCTTGATAGGTCGGAAACGCCAGATCAGCAGAGGTCGGTGCCAGGCATTTATCGCCCAGAATGGCAAGATAGCGCGCCTTCTGACGGGCCGCGTCCGGGTCGCCCAGTTCAGTGGCCTCCAGCAGCCCGCGCGGCATCGTCACGATTTCAGTCGTCAGAAAGCCCATCGCAATCAACGCCTTGATCACCACTTCCTGACGGCGCTGGAACGCCTTCACGTCGAATTTCTCGCGCAGGGCACCCAAATCTTCGTCCGGGTGCAGCTCCGCGAACACCGAACCGAAACTTGCCCCCGTATTGATCGCCGTGTTCATTTCGACTGCCGCCATGTGGTCTTGCAGTGTCACCACCGCTTGACCGACCCAGGGCAAAACCTCGACCTGCCGCTTGATGCCTTCCGCCATGAGAAAGGCGAAGTTGGGCGAACACCAGTAAGTCGGCAGCCGGAAACTGATATGCACCGTGCTGGTGTTCTGCCCAAGCGCGGGCCAGGTGACCGACACCGCCTCGATGAACCCCATGTCGGTCACGGGTTCATCAAGTTCGGGGTCCATCACCAGATCAAGCCGCGCCCAAACCTGGTTCAACTGGGCGTCGTCCACGGGGTTGGGCGCGGTCATCTGCATTACTCCGCAGCGATCGACATCGGGTGGGCGGAAAACTCGGCTTTCCGCGCCTTGATGTCGATGTTGTAAAGCCGTGCCGCATTCAGGCCGAGGATCTTTTCCTTGATCTCGTCATTCAGCAGCACACCACCACTGTTGGCCGAGATATCTGCGGGAATCTGGAACGCCCAGAACTTCTCGACCAGCCATTTCGGGGTCCAGATCGCATAGTCCGAACCGAACAGGATCTTTTCCGGCCCGATCCAGAACAACAGTTCCGCAATCACTTCGGCGAAATAACGCGGTTTGGCATGGATGAACGGCAACGCCACGGCCAGACCGGCATAAACGTTGGTTTCCTGCGTGGCGATCCAGCAGAAATCATCCAGGCGCGGCAGGCCGCAATGCTCGACGATCCAGTTCAGATTCTGGAAGTCGGTCGCGGCATAGTCCACGTCATGCACGTCAAACGCATCCTTGTTCAGCGGGATGATCGTCGGGCCCTTGTGGACGTGGATGTTCTTGATCCCGAGCTTGTCGCACAGCTCGAAGCACTTGTAGGCGTCCGGGTCGTTCAGCCTCCAGCCTTTGGAAGCCCCATTCCACTCGGCCGTGTACATCTTCACGCCCTTGATGTCGAAGGTTTCCTTCATGTAGTGGATGTATTCCAAGGCCTTTTCGCCATCGCGCGGATCAAAAGAGCCATTGACGATAAAGCGGTTGGGATACTTCTTGGCCACCTTCGCGTTGCGCTCGATGGTATTGAAGCCGTTCTTGTAGAAATCCTTGAGATAGGTCGAGTTCAGGATCGCAATATCATCCGGCCCGTCGATGAACAGGTCGTTGTACAGATCGGCCTCGGTGTACTTCTCGAATTTCGCCTTGGCCCAAAGGTTTTCTTTCGGGCTCAGGTTGGTGTGATAGGCATAGAAGCATTCGATGAACTGCTTGCCGTGGATATTGGCCTGATTTTCCGGGCTGCCGTCCCAAAAATGGGTGTGGCCATCCACAACGAAAATCTCTTTGCCTTCGGGGGTTACATACATCTTCGTTGCCTTTTGGAATGGGTTGGGATCGGCGGCGCGAGGTTGCCCCCGCGCCGGATTGTTCGAGTTGGGCGGATCAGATGAATTCCAGCATCTCGTTCATGTCGCCGAACAGGATCACCGTGTTGTCGTCGGTGCGCACCATGCGGCCGTAGTGGGTGGAGGAGTTCACCTCGAACAGTTCCGCCGTCATCGGCCGGCCCAGATATTCGCTGATCTCGTCCATCTTGAAGATCAGCTTGCCGTTGCCGTCGATGCGGATCAGCGCCGGGTTGTACGTCACCGTCACCCCCGGCTTGGTATCCATGAATTCGGCGATGGCGCGGGCCTCGACCGAATCCGACATCGTCACACCGCATTGATGCGAAACGGTTTTCTCAAAGGTGATGTCCTTCATCGCCTTGAAGATGTTGTCATGCGAATTGTCGCGTGCAATGTTTGACATGGGGCTTTCCTTTCAGCGGGACAGGTTGAGTTCGGCCAGGATCTTGGCGAACCGCTCTTCAGACACAGCACGGGCCTCTTCAAAGCTGACCGGTTTGGAATGCGGCTTGGACCACAGGGGTTGCAGCTGCTTGGCGGCTTTGTCGGCAAGCGCCGCGTGCTTCATCACCCAGCCCTGGAACAGCTTGCGGTTCTGCGCGCCGAACTTTTCGTCATTGGCGAGCAGGTAGATCAGGTCGATGGTGTTGGCGAGGTTGCGTTCATAATCACCCTCGGCGGCTGCGATCACCGACGGCGTCATGAAGTCGTTGTTGGCAGCGCCGAACTGCATGAGGAAGCCCGACCGGAACAACTCCCCAACCAGGGGTTCAAACACCAGATTGGTGGCGAAATATTGCTCCAGATAGTCGGTGGCCCCCATGATGCTTTCCACGGCTTCGCGGGTGCCCTGCCAGACCGGGTCTTCCAGCCAGGCGACCTTGCCGGCCTCGTCATCCCAACCGGCAATATCCAGACCAATCTCGGCCAGATACAGCGTGATGTCCTGCGCCAGCCGCAGTTTGTAGGACGAATTGGTCAGCGTGGCATTGTTGATCATCTGGGTGTAGCCGTAGCGCTGTGCCTGCATCAGGCTGGTGCCAAGGCCAAATTCAGCGTGCTTCCAGGCCCCAAGATGCTTTTGCAGGGTCTTGGACCATGCCGCATCAAACGCCTGCGTAGCACCCGACCTGCGGCCATTGGCGATCACCGACTGCACCATCACCTCGATGCGCGACTGGCGCTGGTAATGGGTGCGTTCCCATTCCTGATCCGGCGCACGGAAGGCGTGCCAATTGCTGCTCTTGGCTTGCGTGCTGTCTTTTTCATAGGCACCCTTGCCGTTCGGGAAGGCGATGATCCAGTTCTGGATCAGGTAGCGTTCCGGATCGGGTTGCACGTCCACCGTGACGTCTTCGTAATGGGTGGCGCGCTTGGCGCGGGGTTCAAAGTAGCGGTATTTGCGGCTTTCGCTATCGGCGAAAATTGCGGCCCCTGCGG
>JAYTQA010000549.1:0-2270 GCA_043746955.1 bacterium
GCAGCGCCGCGGAATTGCGCTGGCGATCCTTGCCGCTGATGGCCGCGACGATCCAAGGCTGGACCAGCTTTCCACGCTGCCGGTCTCAACCCTGCGCCGGTTGAGCGCGCTTTGCGATGCCGGGGGTGCGGTGGCGGCACAAGCGGCGCTGGCACAACTGGCGCTGGCAGCGGGGCTTTATGCCGGGCCGGTGCCGGGTGACAAGCGGGTGCCGGACTTCGGGATTTATCAGCCGGGGCAGGGGGTTACCGACCAAACTTCACCTGCCGGGGTGGCGGTTGTGTTCTACCGGTCCTACCTGACCGCGGCCGACACCGGCCCGATTGATGCGCTGATTTCTGGTTTTCAGGCCGCAGGGTTTGCCGCCTACGGCATCTTCGCGGCCTCGCTGAAAGGCCCGGCTGCGGGTTGGGTTGCGCAAACCCTGCGCGCGGCCCGCCCGATCGCTGTCGTCAACGCCACCGCTTTTTCGGCCAAGGCTGCGGATGGCACCTCGCCGCTCGACACCGATGCGCCGGTGTTTCAGGTGGCGCTTTCCACCGCCCGCCGCCGGGAATGGGCCAGTTCTGCGCGCGGTCTTTCGCCTTCCGACCTTGCCATGCATGTGGTTTTGCCAGAGGTCGACGGGCGGTTGGGGGCTGGCGTTGTCAGCTTCAAATCGCCCGAGAAACGCGACCCCGACCTGCAATTTGCCCGCTTTGCGCATCGTGCCGAGCCTGAGCGGATCGCCGCCGTGGTGGCAAAGGTTAAGGCGTGGCAGGTTTTGGCCACCACTGCAGCCCATGACCGCAAGCTCGCGATTGTCCTGTCGACCTATCCCGGTCGCGCGGATCAGATGGCCCATGCGGTCGGTCTGGACGCGATAGCCTCGAGCGAGGCGCTGTTGGCGGACCTCAAAGCTGCGGGCTATGCCTCCCAAGTCGTGCCGCTGACCGAGGCACTTCAGCAGGAGACTTTGACTTGGCCAGTTTCCGAATATACCCACGCGCTCAAGACCCTACCGCCCGATCTTCGTGCATCACTTGAAGTTTGGGGTAGGCCGGAAACCGACCCTAACGTCGCCAACAATGCCTTCCACTTCGCCGCAATTCGCACTGGCAACACTGTGATCGCCCTGCAACCCGAACGCGGTGTCGCCGCCAACCGCGATGCCGAATACCACGATCTGACCGTGCCGCCGCGCCATGGCTATGTCGCGTTTTACCTGTGGCTGCGCGCCCAAGGTCTTAACGCGCTGATCCACATGGGCGCGCATGGCACGCTGGAGTGGCTGCCGGGCAAATCGGTCGCGCTTTCGCCCAACTGCTGGCCGGAGGCGTTGATTGGCGCGCTGCCTATGATTTACCCGTTCATCGTCAACGATCCCGGTGAGGCGGCGCAGGCCAAACGTCGGATCGGTGCCATCACGCTCGGCCACCTGCCGCCGCCCTTGAAAGATGCCGGCGTGCCGGTGCCGCTCGCCCGCCTTGAACGCCTGCTCGATGAATATTCCACCGCGGATGGCATTGATCCGGCGCGGCGCGACCGCCTGATCCGGGCAGTGCGCGACGAGGCCCAGGCGCAGGGCGTTGAGGCTGATCTGGGCATACTTGCCGGCGCCACTGCGGCCAATGCCATCACCCGGATTGACAGATTTGTTTGTGATATCAAGGCGTCGCAGTACGGCGACGGCCTGCATATCTTTGGTCGCGGCGCCCAAGCTGACGCTGAACGTCACGGCATCCTGACCGCGTTGGCGGGCAAACGCGTGGCCGCGGGTCCGGCCGGTTCGCCCCATCGCGGCCGGACCGACGTGCTTCCGACCGGTCGCAATCTTTATTCGGTCGACCCGCGCGCGGTGCCCTCGCGTGCCGCCCATACCCAGGGCATGAAACTGGCGGAGGCGTTGATCCGGCGTCATTTGCAAGATCACGGCGACTATCCACGTGGGTTGGTGGTTGACCTGTGGGGTTCGGCTACGATGCGCACGGCGGGCGAAGATTTCGCGATGGCGCTGCATCTGGCCGGTCTTGCCCCGCTCTGGGATGAGAATTCGGCGCGGGTTACCGGCGTGGAGGTCATCCCCTTGGCCCTGCTGAACCGGCCGAGGATCGACGTTACCCTTCGCGTCTCTGGCCTGTTTCGTGATATATTTCCGGGACTTGCGCAGCTTTTTGAATGTGGCGCGCAAGCACTTGCCGCCCGGGATGAGGCGGTTGACGACAACCCTTACACCGGCATCGCCCATGTGTTCGCCCCCGAACCGGGTCGCTATGGCTTGGGGCTGGCGC
>JAYTQA010000550.1:0-2270 GCA_043746955.1 bacterium
CCCCAGACGGTCAGTCTCCACGGTGACCGCAGTCGATAACCCCAACCGCTGACGCCGCACCCGCCCGCAAAATCAGGGCGAGACCAGCATCAGGCGTGATCCCGGCCCTGCGGCGCGCAGTTCGCGTTCGACCAGTTCGGGGCGGGGCAGGGGCGGGGCTATCACCAAGATCGTGCCGGCAAAGCCCACGGCCTGCAGCGCCTCGACCATCGCCAGCGCGTCATGCTGGCCAGAGAACAACGGCACGATCACCGTCGTGGGCGCGACCTCGGCCAGAAACGCCACACCGATCTCGGAAAATCTCGCGTGGGTCACGTGGCGCAACGGTATAGGACCCTCGGGTGCGATCAGGCGTGCACAGTCCAGCGCCAGCACACGCTCTGACACGGCATGGGCCAATTCAATCAGTTTGGGGTGCATTTTGGGGCCGATCGCCTGCATTTGATGGGACTAACCGAAAACGGATCAGCGTTACTCAACTTATGGTAGCACGTTTCACACAAAACCATCAGAGCAGACCAAGATGCGCGCGCTCAAATGACGTGGTGCCACGGGGCAAAATCGAATACTGGCAATACCTCAGGCAGTGGCCCGATCACATGACTGTGTCGGATGCAAGCGCAGGATTAAGGCGAAATTATGGATCACGATCTGATGGATGCCGTTCTGGCCGGATTGCCGCTGCCGGCCGTGCTTTTGGGCCCGGATGAGCGGATCCAGGCGGCCAATGCGGCGGCGCAGACCCTGCTGGGCACCGGTCTGATCGGACGCCACCACGCCTTCCTGCTGCGCCAGCCAGAGGTTCTGTCGGCCATCTCGTCTGCCGCCACGACCGGCCGCATGGTCGAGGCGCGCCACGTCATCCCCGGCCCCAGCCATGAGGTGATCCACCGTTTCACCGCAGCCCCGGTCGGGCGGGGCGTGCTATGCACCTTTCAGGACATCTCGGACCGCGAACAGATGGACGTGATGCGCCGCGATTTTGTCGCCAACGTCAGCCACGAATTGCGCACGCCACTGACCGCCCTCCTGGGCTTCATCGAAACCCTGCGCGGGGCTGCACGGGACGATGCCGTGGCGCGTGAGCGTTTCCTCATCATCATGCAGACCGAAGCCGAACGCATGGTCCGCCTCGTGCGCGACCTTCTGCACCTGTCCAAGGTCGAGGCGCAAGAGCGTCAGCGCCCGACAGACCGCCACGATATCGCCCGCCTGATCGCCTTGGCGGTGCGCGCGCTGCGCCCCTTGGCCGAGGCGGCGCAGGTTCGTCTGGTGCTGGAGGGGCTGGACCTGCCGATCGAAATCTTTGCCGACCCCGATCAGATCACCCAGGTCGCCACCAATCTGGTGGAAAATGCCATCAAATACGGTGGGCCCGGCAAGGATGTGCGCGTGATCCTCAAGCGCGAAGACACAGCCCGCGGCCCCAAGATCGTTCTGACCGTCATCGATCAGGGCGAGGGCATCGACAGCTTTCATCTCCCCCGTCTGGCAGAGCGGTTCTACCGAATCGACGGCCACCGTTCGCGCGAAAAGGGCGGCACCGGTCTGGGCCTTGCCATCGTCAAACACATCGCCCACCGCCATCGGGGCCGGTTGGTCATCGAAAGCATCCCGGGTGAGGGATCGACCTTCGCCATTGTTTTGCCAGCAAATTAACGATTTGTCACATTCGGGCGGCGCGCGCCCCGGTTTCTGGCCAAACCTCTGTCATGAAACTGTTACAGTTCTGTCGCAAAACTGCAGCGCCGCGTCCTTAAGGCAGGCGGCAGGAAGGGTGGCCAGTCAGGCGCGCCCTCTGACGACAGGACAGGAGAACACGATGTCCCTTATGAAAATTTCCGCCAAGGTTTCGGTTTCGGTGCTGGCGATCCTCGCCGCTTCCGCCATGACCGCCTCCGCCCGCGAACAGCTGCAGATTTCCGGTTCCTCGACCGTTCTGCCCTTTGCCACCATCGTGGCCGAAGCCTTCGGCGAGCAGGGCAAGTTCAAGACCCCGGTCGTTGAAGGCGGCGGTTCGGGTGCTGGCCGTGCGGCACTGTGCAAAGGTGTCGGCGAAGACACCATCGACATCGCCAACTCGTCCTCCAAGATCAGCCAGAAGGACCTTGACACCTGCAAGGCCAACGGCGTCACCGACATCATGGAAATCCGCATCGGCTATGATGGCATCGTGTTCGCCTCTGACATCGCCGGCCCGGATTTCGCGATCGAGCCGAAGGACATCTATCTGGGCATCGCGGGCCAGGTCGTGAAAGACGGCAAGCTTG
>JAYTQA010000551.1:0-2263 GCA_043746955.1 bacterium
ATGGCCGGGGCTGGAGTTGTGCTGGTGACTTCCACCTTGGATCAGGCGGACGCGGTGGCGGCCGATACCGCCCTGATGGTGCAATCGGCGCGGGCGATGGCCGGGTTGGTGATCGTGCCGTCCGGCCTTGCGGCCTGGGCCATGGGACTGCGGGTCGCCGACCATGGCTGGACACCGAACCGGCTGTTGGCGGCCAGCGTGGTGGTGCTGGCGCTGGCCTATGGCGGGCTCTATCTGGTGGCCGTCCTGCGTGGGGCGGGCTGGATGGCGCGGATCAGGCAGGCCAACATCTGGCTGGCCGTGGCCGCCATGATGCTCGCGGCCCTGTGGCTGACCGTCCTGAACCCCGAGGCGATTTCAGCCCGCAGCCAGATGGCGCGGATTGCCGATGGCCGGACCAAAGTCGCCGATATCGACCTTTGGGGGTTTCGGGGCGGTAGTTTGGCCGGGCAGGCGGCGTTGGCGGCTTTGCAGGTCATGGCCAAAACTGATGGCGCCCTTGCCGCGCGGCTGGCGGGCGATGCCGGGCAGGCGCCGCCCGACCCCGACAGTGCGACGGTGCAAAAGGCATTGGCGGCAGCATTGCCGGTCCAGCCCGACACGGCAGACAGCCAGGCGCTGCGCGGCCGGATTCTGGCCGCCGTCCCGATGCGCGATCTGCAAGACTGGCAGGCTGATTGCGACGTGCATCTGGATCAGGGCGGCCCCGGCTGCGTGCTGGTGGTCGCCGATTTTCTGCCCGATGTGGCGGGGCAGGAGGCGATGCTGATCACCCGCGCCAAGGACGGCTATCTGCGGTTCGAGGGGTTTGGCTTTGCCGGTGCGACCTTGCGCCGCTTTGCGGTGACCTCGATCAGCGGGGCGATGCCCGGCTTTGGCGATGGCCCCGGCCTGATCGGAGCCTTGCAACACGCGCCCGCCGCACTGGCCCCGCTGACCTTGAACCAGTTGGCCGTCCCGGGCTTGCCGGCTTTGGTTTTTGGGCCCTGAGCCGGCAAATGTTGGCGGGTTGTTAACCCCTGCGGCCTAGCATGTCAGGCAAATGAGGTGTCCATGCTTGGCCTGATCCCGCGATCCTTTCAGTTCTTTCTGCGCGACACTTTTGGCGTGGCGCAATGGGAAGCCGTGGCCAAACGGGCCGAATCAAGCTCGATCGGCTTTGAGGCCATGGTGTCTTATCCGGCAGCCCTGGTGGAACTGATGATTGATGCCGCCTCGGAAGTGCTGAACCGTCCGCGCGAATCGCTGTTGGAAGATCTGGGGACCTATCTGGTCAGCCATGAAAAGCCCGGCACGGTGCGCCGGCTTTTGCGGTTTTCGGGCGGCAACTTTGCCGAGTTTCTGAACTCGGTCGAAGAATTGCCCGAACGCGGCCGTCTGATCCTGCCCGATCTGGATTTGCCCGATCTGGAATTGGTCGACCTCGGCGCCGGCCAGTTTCAATTGCGCTGTAGGTCGGGGCTGGCCGGGGCCGGGCATATCATGGTCGGCCTGCTGCGCGCGATGGCGGACGATTACGGCGCTTTGGTGCTGCTGGACCATCTAGGCGTGGTGGCGGGGGCAGAGGTGATTTCCGTGCAGATCGCCGATCAGGCTTTGTATGAAGCGCGGCCGTTCAGCCTTGGGATGCGGGTGAGTTGAATGGCTGACAGGTTGGACAGTTTGGCCCTGCCGGTGCCGATGGCAGCGTTTGACCGGCTGATGCCCTTGCATGTGCGGGTGGACGCTTCTGGCCGGATCACCGGCTGTGGTCCCACGCTGCTAAAGCTGGTGGCAGGCCAAAGGCTGACCGGGCAGGGGCCAACCCGGCAGGGTGTGGCGGGCCAGGGTGTGGCGGGCCAGGGATTGGCGCATCCGGGTTTGATCGGGCTATTGCTGTTTGACGCCTTCGATCTGCGCCGCCCGTCTGGTCTGGCTTCGATGGCGGATCTGCACGCCCATGCCGGCGAACGGCTGCGCCTGACGCTGCGCCCGTTTCTGGGCCCGGTTCTGGGCCCGAATCTGGGTCATGCCACCCGCCCGGTGCCGTTGCGCGGGCTGGCGATGCCGCTTGCCGACGGGGCCGGAATGATCCTGAACCTGTCGTTTGGCATCAGCGTGGTCGATGCGGTGCGCAGTTTTGGCCTGACCGATGGCGATTTTGCCGCCACCGACCTCGCGGTCGAAATGATGTATCTGGTGGAGGCGAAAACCGCCGCGATGGAGACTTTGAAAGGATTTGCCCAGCGTTTGCAGGGCGATAAGCTGACCGCGGAAACCCAAG
>JAYTQA010000552.1:0-2262 GCA_043746955.1 bacterium
GGGCCTGCATGTCGTCCAGGATCCGGCGGGCGGTTTGGGCGTCGGATATGACATTGGCCGGTTCGGGTTCGATGGCGAGGCTGAGGCCAAGCTGGGCTGCTTGGTCCAAGGCCCAGGTCAGTTCGGTGCAAAGGTCGGCCCAAGCCTGCGGCGTGGCATTGTCCGGGTGGGCCGCCCACATGTTGGCGGTGTCGCGCGAGCCGGTGCAGAGGGTTACAATCGGCGCACCAAGCCGCTTGGCCGCGTGCAGGACGTTCAGGAAGCGTGGCCGCATCGCAGCGCGGTAGCCTGGGTCGGGATGCGCCATGTTCCAGGTGCCGGACAGGGCTGCGATCTGGACATCGGCGGTGGCGGCTTCTGTCCGGGCTTCGTCCAACAGGTCGGGCAGGCGGTCTGGCAGCGGGGCCGCGCCAAGGTTGGCCAGGTTGAACTGCACGGCCTGAAAGCCATCGGCCCGGACGGCGGCAAAGGTTTCGCGGGCGGTGGTCAGCGGATAGGTGCGGGAAAAGATCGCGGCGATCATCGGGGGGTCACACCGGCCCGCTGGCATCGGCCAGCTTCACCGGCTGGCCGGTCTCGGCGGAGCGCATCACGGCGACCATGCCGCGCACCGATTCCACGCCGTCGATGATCGAGGCGCCTGTCTGCGGGATGCCCTTCAGGATCACATCGGCGAACGCTTCCAACTGGCGGCGGTAGAAGTGGCCGTCAGCGCCAAGGACGCGGTGGGTGGAGGCGGAGGATTCGCGGAAAATATCCACCTCGGCGGCGCGAAAGTACCAGGGGTTCAGGATGTTGGCGGCGATACTGCCGTTCTGGCCGTAGATCTGAAAGCCTTCGTGCCAGTCCATCCTGACGGAAAGGGTCAAGTCCAGATGACCCAAAGCGCGGTTTTCAAACTCCAGATCGACGAACCATGACATAGCACCATATTTCTCGCGGTGCCGCGCCCGCACTTCGACAATCGGGCCGCACAGATAGCGGGCGAGGTCCAGCAGGTGGCAGCCATGGGCCAGCATGTTGTACCGGCGCAGGTTGGCCTTGGGGTCGCCCTGCGGTTTTACCGCCCGGGTGCCGGTGCGCGGCATGGCCTGAATGGCGTCAGTATTGGTGTAGCGGGCGGTGCTGTCGCAGTACCAGGCTTTCAGCGCCAGAACCTCGCCCATCTCATCCCGCAGGAAATCATGCGCCGACTGGATGCCGGGGTCAAAGCGCAGCATATGGCCGATCTGCAGGGTCCGTCCGCTGGCATGGACGTGCTTTTGCAGCTCCAAAACCTCCTCGACCGACAGACCGATCGGCTTTTCGCAAAAGACATGCTTGCCAGCTTGCAAAGCCCGGATCGCGGCGGGGACGTGGAACGCGTCAGAGGTCGCGATGATCACCGCTTCCACCCGGTCATCGGCCAGCATCTGGTCATAATCGAGGTAGATTTTCTCAGCGTCGTAAAAGCTGCCGAAGCGCTGCGCGAGCCCGTCATCCGCGTCGCAAACCGCACGCAGAACCGTGTTGCGCGCCTTTTGCACCGATTCCAGATGGGCGAATTGCGCGATCGGGCCGCAGCCCAGTATTGCCACCTGCAAGAGCCGCGCTTCTTTCCTGACGGCCATGATGTCCCCCGCTCCGCGCTTTGGTTTAAGGTGTATCCCAAAGTCAGGTCAAGCGTTGAGGTTGACCCGTTGCAGACCGGCGATGACCCGGTTCTGAAACACCATGACCAGCGCCACCACCGGCAGCGTCACCACCAACGAGGCCGCAATGATCGGGCCCCACGGCACCTCATGCGGTGATGCGCCGGCAAACATCAGGATCGCAATCGGCACGGTGCGCCGGGTTTCCGAGGCGGTGAAGATCAGCGCGAACAGAAACTCATTCCAGGCGGCCACAAAGGCCATGATCGCTAAGGTCAGCACAACCGGTCCCATCATCGGCAGGAACACCCAGCGGACGATATTCCACGGGGCGGCACCGTTGGGTGTTCCTGCCGATGATCGCGGCCTGCTCGATCTCCAGCGACAGATCGCGCATGGTGGCGGTCAGGAACCAGACCACGAACGGCAGGCTGAAAACACTGTAGGACAGGATCAGCGCCCACGGCGTGTTGAACAGGCCAAGCCAGCGGATCAGTTCAAAAAACCCGGCCAGAAGCGAAACCTGGGGCAGCATCGAGGTGGCAAGGATCGTGATCAGGAACAAGCCGCGCCCGCGAAACTGCACGCGCGACAATGCGTAGGCGGCGGTCAGCGCTAGCGACAAAGCAAC
>JAYTQA010000553.1:0-2257 GCA_043746955.1 bacterium
GCCGGGCGGAACCTTGCGGCGTGGTGCAAGGCCAAGGGGGTCAGGATCGTCCAGCCCTCCCCGCCTGCCACCATCGCCAAGATCGCGGAATAGCTGTCCAGTTCAAAGCGATGTGCGGGTCGCAGATTCTGCCGTGCCAGATGCGCTGCAATCTGGCGGCCCATCAGATGGCGGGCGGTGTATTGGATCAGCGGCAGACCCTCGATGCCGGTATCCTTGGGGGTGACTGCGACAAACGGCTCTGACAGAATCGGATGCACCTCGCGCCAGCCTTC
The DNA here is from genome assembly GCA_043746955.1 of bacterium. Classification (GTDB taxonomy): domain Bacteria; phylum Pseudomonadota; class Alphaproteobacteria; order Rhodobacterales; family Rhodobacteraceae; genus Stagnihabitans. The sequence goes on from JAYTQA010000553.1 coordinate 276, forward strand.
CGCGCCGCCTTCGGTGCCCTGATCGGCAGCGACGATGACATCCAACGCTCGGGCTTCCAACTGGTCGAGCAGGCGGTGGCTGGCCCCGGTTTCCAGCAAAAACCGGCAGCCGCGCAGATCAGTGGCAAGCGCGGTCAACAAGGCGGGCGTCACTTCGGCGTCAAAATCCTCGATCATGCCAAGCCGCAGCGTGGTCAGGCCGGATAGGTCGGCCACCGCAAGGTCGGCGCGCGCCTCCGCCTCGGCATTCAGGATAGTCTGGGCGTGGCGGCGAAACATCGACCCGGCCGGGGTCAGGACCATTGGCCGGCTGGAACGGTCGAGCAAAACCGCACCCAAAGCCGCCTCGATCCCGGTGATTTGCTGGCTGATCGCCGATGGGCTGACCCCAAGCCTGCGCGCTGCGGCGGAAATTGCCCCCTCTTCCGCCACGGCGAGGAAGCTTTCGATCCCCCAAAGTGTGACACGTCCCTGTGGATCGGGCAAATTCCGTCCTCCGGGTATGGGATTAGCGAAAGCGGGGGCTTACAGCTTTGACAGCTTCTTTTGCAGTTCGGCAAACTGGCGCTTGATCTCGGCCAGATCGTCAGGTGCGGGCACATCGGCACCCGCCTCGGCTTCCGGCTTGGTGCCACCGGTCCAAGGCAAGCCGCCCATCATGGTTTTCATGAAAGCTTCCTGCTGTTTTCGCATCGCTTCATAGCCCGGCATCGCGGACAAAGGGTTGGGGATCACGGTCAGGTTTTCCAGCACTTTGGATTGACCATCGCGCAACATCTCAAAACTCGCGGCCAGAAACTGCGGCACGACCGACTGGATGTTGGTGGTGTAGGCGCGCACAAGATCGGTCAGCACATTGGTCGGCAGCACCGTGTTGCCTTTGGATTCATGTTCCGCCACGATCTGCAACAGATACTGCCGGGTCAGGTCATCGCCGGATTTCAGGTCGATGATCTGCACTTCGCGCCCGGCCCGAACGAAGCCTGCAATATCTTCCAGCGTCACATAATCCGAGGTTTCGGTGTTATAGAGCCTGCGGCTGGCATAACGCTTGATCAGCAGCGGTTTTGCGGCTTCGGCCATGGTGCAGGCTCCCCGAACATAATGCCCCAACGTATTGCGGTGCAAAGAACCTTAAGCGAGGTGCAGAATAAAAGAAAGGGCGGGCTTTACGGCCCGCCCCCCGGCACTGGTTAAGTCCAAATTACTTGGCAGCCGTGGCGGCTTTCTTGGCCATGTTCGATGCCTCGTCGGTGACTTTCTTGGCGGCAGCGGTCACGTCATCGGTGGTTTTCTTGACAGCGGCGTGCACCTCGGTTGAGGCTTCCTTGCCGGCAGCCATCAGCAGTTCGACGGTGTCAGCCTGCACCTTTTTCGCTACTTCCGCGAACGAGGCCAAATGCTCGGACGCCATTTCAGCGGCGGCAGAAGCGAAGTCGGTCGCGGCTTTGGTGTAATCTGCCGGCTCGGCCTTGGCTTTGGACGCGGAGGTCAGCTTGGCCAGCGCCTCTTTCGCCCATTTGGACGAAATCTCGGTCGACTTTTCTGCAGCGTCCAGCGCCACTTTGGTCATCTTTTCGCCAAACGCAGCCTGGGTTTTGAACGCGTTCTGAAACGCAGAGGCGTCGATCGGGAAGGAAGCCATCATGTCTTGCATAACTTTGGTGAAGTCGGGGGTCTTGGTCATTTCATACTCTCCTGATGAAGCGGGCCCAATCCCGTTTCCAATGACAGCTACATACATGCTGCGGCGCAGCATTTCAAGTGAATTTTCTGCGACGCAGCGATCCCTGCACGCATAGCGGGTATTACGGAACGGAGGGTCAGAGGCCCGGTACCGCCGTCACATAGGTGCCAGGCGCGGGGCAAAGTATGGGCAATGGCCCGTCACCGGGCACCCGGGCGGGCATTTGCGGTCCGGACTTTTCGGCCAGCCAATCGCGCCAGCGCGGCCACCAGCTGGCGGGTGTGAAGGTGGCACT
>JAYTQA010000554.1:0-15498 GCA_043746955.1 bacterium
ATGCCCCAGTAGAGGTCGCGCGTGATGCCACGGTCCTGCAATCCGTCGCCGTCATTCAGCCATTTCTTGGCAATCGAGGTGGTCAGCAGCGGCCAATCCTTTTTCCCGTCGATCCATGCCTCCAGTTTGCCGCGCAGACTGCGCTGGCGGAGGTAAAGATGCTTGGTCTCGCGCACCTCAAGATTGGTACTGCCGGAAATCGACGAGCGCGGGTTGATCAGGTCGGTCGGGTCCAGCTGCTTGGTGCAATTTTCGCACTGGTCGCCACGCGCCAATGTGTAGCCGCAGTTCGGACAGGTGCCGGTGATGTAGCGGTCGGGCAAAAATCGGTCATCGTCGATCGAGAAAACCTGCCGTTCAGAGACTTCCTCGATCAGCCCGTTGTCGGCCAAGACACCCGCGAAATGCTGGGTCAGCTTGTGATTGCGCGGACTGGAGCTGCGGCCAAAATGGTCGAACGACAACCGGAAGCCACGGGCAATCTCGGCCTGAACCGCGTGCATCTCGGCGCAATACTCCGCGACCGGTTGGCCAGCTTTGGCTGCGGCCAGTTCTGCCGGCGTGCCATGTTCGTCGGTGGCGCAGATAAACATCACCTCATCCCCGCGCGCCCGGCAAAAGCGCGCGAACAGGTCGGCGGGCAACTGGCTTCCGACCAGATTGCCCAAATGCTTGATCCCATTGATATAGGGAATGGCGGAGGTGATCAGAATCCGGGCCATGGCGCGCCTTTTGCAAAAGTTTGGCCCGGTTTAGCGCATGACTTGGCCAAGAGCCAGACGCTTGCGGGGTGGCAAAGCGGCTGTTAGTTTCAGGTTTTTATTTGGTCGGATTGAAGGAGAGGGACATGGCCCAAAGCATTGATGACACCGTCCGCAAGGAGCTGGGCGAAGCGGAACGTTCGCTGACAGCGCTGCAGGGCGAATTGAAACTGATCGCGGCCAAGGTGCCCGACAGCATCAACCCCGCCAAGGCCCATACGGCGGCGGTCAAGGTGCGCAACTGGCTGAAACGTCACGCGCCGATCTGCAAACTGGCCGGAACCTCGGCCGCTCAGGCGATGGAACCCGCGCTGCAAGAAGGGCTCATCTGGCTCGACGGCGTGGTGACCGAAATGCTGGCGGTGGAAGGCGCGCTGCGCAAAGCCGCCAAAGTCGCCGACATGGATTTCGCCAAAGACCCGGAGGGTGTGCTGAAGGCAATCCGGGTGGTGGCGAAAGACGCCGGCACCCCGCCGTGGATCCCGACAACCCTCGCCAAGATTGAAAAAGACAGTAAGCCCGACATGGCCAAGAAGGAGCGGACCGAGGCTTTGGTGAAGGTGATGAAGAAGGGCGAAGAGATTGGCGGCATCGCCGGCGGTTCGATCACCGGCCTGGCGCTTTTGTTGGTCCTGCACATGATCTGGAAGATGCTGACCCAGAAGTCGTTGAAAAAGCCGAAGCTTTAGGCTGGACGCATCGCAAATCAGGCAACAGAACCGACGCGCCCGACGCCCGATCTGCATCAGCCGCCAACTATTCGCGCCAGGGTGCCATCACCCAAAATCGCCCGCTTCAAGGCGCCAGCGACATGCAGGGTCAGCACGCCCATGAGGGTTTTGGTCAGGATGGAATGGGCGAGCAGGCCGGCATTCTCCCACGCCACCGACACCGGGGCTATCGGAGGGATGACCCAGCGGTCAGCGAACATGATGTCGATCCCGGTGGCAGAGGCATAGACCCAGCCCGCCAGGGGGATTAGGACCAACAGCGCATAGGTCAGCTGGTGCACAAACTTGGCCAGCCGGGTTTCCCAGGCCTTTGGCGGGCCGATCGGCGCGGGCGGTGGGCTGATGCGGTGCCAGATCAGGCGGATCAGCACCAGGGCGAAGGCGGTCAGCCCCAAAGTCTTGTGCAGCCCGTACAGCCACAGGTTGGCCAAGCCGGGTTGCAGATGCGACAGCTTGGTGCCGAGGATCAGCAGCGAGATAATCAGAGCCGCCATCGTCCAATGGATCAACCGGCTGACCAGGCCGAAATGCGTCGGATCATTTCGCAGCACTCAGTTAGCCCTTTCGATCCGGGCCAGAATGTTCAGTCGCACTTCATCGCCGACCATGTCATGCCAGCCAACCGCGCCAAAGGCAGACCGTGCCACGGCCCCGGTCAACTGGATGGTCAGGTGGCTGAGGTCGCCCTGGACCGTGCCTTGCTGGCGGTAAATCTCGGCATGAAAGCTTGCGGGCCGGGTGACGCCACGGATGGTGATGTTGCCCAGAATAGTTGCACCCTGCGCATCTTGCTTCACGCTGGTCGAGGTAAAGATGATCTCGGGAAATTCGGCCGTATCAAGGACTTTCGGGCCTTTCATGGCTTGCGCTGCAAATGGAAAGCTGGCCGTGGCCCCCGCCGCATTCACCGTGACCGCAACTTTCGAGCCGCTGACATTGGTGAAATCGAGCGTCAGATCGGCTTTGCTGACCGGCATGGTGCCATTGATCTTGTCTGGCCCAAAGTCGGTTTCATAACCGACCGAAGAGAGTTCCGGTTGCAGATGATAGGCCGCAGGGGCCGCAATTGCGGGGCTGGCAGCCAGCAATAGGGCAAATATCTGGATCAGGCGCATGTGTCCTCCTGACCTAAAGCTAGCATGAATCAGGCATTGGCAAGCTCACTTTGCGGTGTTGCAACCGGAACCATCGGCTTTTCATTGCTGGCTTAACCTCATAGCCTGCCGCAAAATCCGGAGGATACCATGCGGCAGATCGACTTGGGGCGAACCGGGATCAAAGTCTCTGAAATTTGCCTCGGCAGCATGACTTGGGGCACCCAGAACAGCGAAACCGAAGCGCACGCCCAGATCGACATGGCGCTCGACCGGGGTGTGAATTTCTGGGACACGGCAGAGATGTATCCGGTCAACCCGGTCAGCCGCGAAAATGCGGGGCGGACCGAGCAGATCATCGGCACCTGGCTGGCGGCTCACGGTGGCCGCGACCGCGTGGTGCTGGCCACCAAGGTCACCGGCATCGGGCAGGCTGCGGTGCGCGACGGTGCCCCGCTTTGTGCCGCCACCATGCGCCAAGCCGTGGAAGCCAGCCTGAAACGCCTGCAAACCGACTATATCGACCTTTACCAACTGCATTGGCCCAACCGCGCCATCTATCACTTTCGCAACATCTGGGGCTTTGACCCCCGCGGCGACGATCGGATGAAGATAGAAGCGCATATGCTTGAAATATTGGAACTTTCAGCGAACCTGATCGCAGCGGGCAAGATCCGTGCCATTGGACTTTCCAATGATACGGTCTGGGGTGCGGCCAAATGGCTGTCGCTGGCGGGTAGCCATGGTTTGCCACGGATGGCCTCGGTGCAGAACGAATACTCTCTGCTGTGTCGGCAGTTTGACACTGACTGGGCCGAGCTTTCGGTGCTGGAGGATATGCCCCTGCTGGCGTTCTCTCCGCTGGCTTGCGGTATCCTGTCGGGTAAATATCAGGGCGATGTGGTCCCGGCAGGCTCGCGTCGCAGCCTGAACCCGCAGTTGAGCGGGCGGGTCACACCGCGGCTGTTTCCGGCAACCCAAGCCTATCTGGACATAGCGCACCGCCACGGCCTTGACCCGTGTCAGATGGCCGTGGCCTTCTGCCACAGCAGGCCGTTTGCGGTTATTCCGATCATCGGGGCCACCAGCACCGCGCAACTTGCCAACAACCTGACCCAGACCAGCCTCTCGACCGAGGTTCTGGCCGAGATTGCCATAGCCTATCGCGCGCATCCGCAGCCCTACTGACCAATCCGCTTGCAACCGGGCCGGGCTTGGGATTCTGTGGCAACGACCTGTTCTTGAGGTTCCGATGCGCCGGTTTGCCCGCCTGATCGCCGTGGTTCTGCTTGCCGCCTGCCAGTTGCAGGTGCCGAAGCTGGCTGCGCCGGGCGAGCAGGTCACGCCCTTGGGCTCGGATGCCATCACGGTGACAACCTTGGGCGGTCCGCCCGCAGGGGCTGCCAAGCCGAGCGCCCAACCTGCGGGCAAGCCGGTCACGACAAACCTCATGCCGCCGGCAATTCCGGCCCAGGTGCCCGACAAGGCCACCCAGCGCCCGCGGCCGCGCCCGGCCGGCCTGATAGCCCAAACGCCGGTGGCAGTGCCGCCAAAGCCGCCAGCACCGGTTGTGGCCCCGATCTCACCCGATCAGGCAAAGTGCGAGCGCTCAAAAGGGCAATGGTCGGAAATGCCCAATTCCAGCGGCCATCTTTGCGTGCATCAAACGCGGGATTCGGGGAAGTCCTGCCGCAAGAAGGGCGATTGTCAGGGCGAATGTTTAGCCACATCAGGCACTTGCTCGCCGATCATCCCGCTGGTCGGTTGCAATGAGATTCTGCAGGCTGACGGATCGCAGGTGACATTGTGCTTGCAATGATGCGCAGATCGGTCGCGATCCTCCTCCTCGCCGCCTGTGCGCCAAAGCCGCTGCCCGAGGTGAGCTTTCGCGATACCAGCCGCCCGGTCTATTCTATCGCGGCCTTCGATCCGGCGCGGATCAATGGTCGTTGGGTGCAGGTCGCAGGGTTTGGCGGGCGATGTTCAGGTGGCACGATGGCGATTGGCACCGTCACGCATTATGCGCTTTGCCTGCCAAATGGCCTACGGACCGGCGACGGGGCGATGACCGCCACCACGCCGGGCCGATTTGATCTGCCGGGCCTTGGGCCGTTCTGGGTATTGTGGGCGGATGCGGATGACCGCACGCTGGTGGTAGGCGCACCGCAGGGCCGCTATGGTTTTATCCTGAACCGTGACGCGAATCTGCCCGCTGACCGGCTGATCGCTGCGCGCGACATCTTGCGGTTTAACGGTTACGACGTCGCAAAGTTGAGCGTTTACTGAAGCTTGAAGCGCATTCCAAAAAGTGTGACGCGGTTTTCGGATGAAATGCGCGGAAAAACCAAGACGTAAAGCGGTCGTTTGATGCTTATCAAACCCAAGCCGCTTTAGATCGTAAGTCCGCGCAGCAGGCCTGCGGTGTCGCGCGCCGAATGGCTGGTCTCGCGCACCAGCCAATCGAAGTGACGGGAGACTTCGGCGACCTTGGCCGGGTCGGAGAAAACCAGATATTGCCGACCCAGATACACCACCGCCCGGTCAGAGCCGAAGACGGTGACCGGCGCGGAAAACACCCGGTGCGCGTCAAAAAGATACAGACGAAGGGCTGGGTACAGCTTTTCGGTCAGCCGGACAAACTCGTCAATCTGGGCGCGGCGGAGTGCAGGCGGCAGGCCAGACCAATACCCGGTGCCAGCGGCGAAGCTGATCAGCTCATGGCGGGGCAGGGCAATTTCAAAGTCGGAATGGGCGGCGGCGAGCCAGGCTCTTTGCGCCTCGAACGTCGCAATGGCGGCGGGTGCGTTATCCCCAAGAGTGGCGCCATATTCCCATTCGACGACCTCCCGGGTTTTCAGAATGTCGGGCAAAATCGCCGGAACATGCCGGATTTTGGACCCTGCGGCGGCGCGGTGCCACATGTAGATCGTGTCGTCAAACAGCGCGCGTGGGGCGTGAACCAGCGTCACAGCCTCGGCCGCGAGCCGGTCGGGCGGGGTTGGTCGGTCGGTCAGCCCCAAAAGCCAATCGGTCGACACCCCTAGAAACACCGCGCAATCGGCTGCGGCCTGTGCATTGGGCAGCCGGGTGCCGGGTGACAGCAGTGCCGAAATCGTTGACCGGTCGAGCCCCGCAGCACGGGCGAGGCTCGCCTGATTGGCACCGGCTTGGGTCATCGCCTGAGCCAGCCGGTCGCGGAACAGTGTGGCACGGTCGCGTTTGTCGATCATCTCCAGCATCTGGTGATTATCCTGAACTATGGTGACACATTCTTGCGTATTGTCTGAGTTCCCGGCGGTTCGCGCAAGTGCTATTGTCAACATGAACAACGCTATCATCAACATGAGCAACGAGGTGCAAATGCCCGCGAAATCAGAAGGAATTGAGTGGCCGACGTTTGCCTTGCTCATTGCGACCTATTTGGTTTGGGGGTTTGGCGTCTGGATTTGGGGCCACAACGGCATAATTTCGCTTATCGTGACCGGCATTGCCGTAGCACAATTCTCTTCCCTGCAGCACGAGGCGTTGCACGGTCATCCGACCCGCAACGCGCTGTTGAACGAAGCGTTGGTATTTCCCGCCTTATGCGTTTTCATTCCGTTCCGCCGGTTTCGCGACACGCATTTGCTGCATCACCACGACCCCGCGTTGACCGACCCCTACGACGACCCCGAGTCGAATTACGCGGACCCCCATATCTGGCCGCAGTTGTCGCCGTGGTTGCAGCGGGTCTTGAAGTTCAACAACACGCTTTTGGGCCGGATGGTGCTGGGGCCGCTGATCTCACTGCATGCGGTTCTCAAAGGCGATCTGGTCAGCATCGGGCGGGGTGACCGGGCGGTACAGGTGGCCTGGTTGCTGCACCTGGTCGGGCTGGTGCCGGTGCTGGTCGGGTTGCACTGGCTGGGAATGCCGGTTCTGGCCTATCTGGGCGCGGTTTATCTGGGCCTTGGCCTCGTGAAAATCCGCACCTTTCTGGAGCATCGCGCGCATGAGACGGCCCGCGCCCGCACCGTGGTGGTGGAGGATCGTGGCCCGCTTGCGTTGTTGTTTCTGAACAACAATTTCCATGCCGTGCATCACATGCACCCTGGCGTCGCGTGGTACAGGCTACCCGGCCTTTACGCCTCACGGCGCGAACATTACCTGCGCTGCAACCAGGGCTATGTCTACCAAAGCTATGCCGAGGTGTTCCGGCTGTATCTGACCCGCGCCAAAGACCCGGTGCCGCATCCGGTGTGGCCAGTTGAAAAGACCGGCAGCATCAGGCCTGATCAGACCAGCCTGCGAAAGGCCGGTACAGCACCGGAATTGTCAAAGAACGGCACGCCGGGCTGGTCGTAACCGTCTAGAATTCCATGCAATTCGGCCAAAACAATCTGGGTGATGAAGGGCAGGTCAAGATGACGCGCCTCGGTCAGTGGCACCCAGTGCAGGTGGGACAATTCATCCTCGGCCCCGCTGAAATCGTCCAGCGGGCCCAAGACTTCGGCAGCGTCGGCCAGAAAGAAGCGCGCGTCAAACCGGCGCGGGCTGCCCGGCGGCGTGATGGCGCGAAAGACGAACCGCAGGCGCGCAGCCGGGGCAAGGTGCAGGCCGGTTTCCTCGGCCAATTCGCGGCGCGCGCAACCCAGAAGGGCCGCAGGTAGCGGCGCGAATTCGGGCAAGCATTGACTCAGCCGCGCCGCGCAAGCCATTGACAGGGTAAAAGGATCGGCGTGATCACCTGCATCCACCCGCCCGCCCGGGAAGACGTATTTCGACGGCATGAAGACCGCCCCCGCCCCCCTTTGGCCGATCAGCACGCTGGCACTTTCAGCCTCTTGGCGCACCAGGACCACGCTGGCCGCCGGGTGGATTGCGACCTCAGACATGGTCGGGCAACGCCGGGTCCGTGGTAGGGTCAACCGCAAAACCGTGCATCCGCTTGGCCCATTGCAGCGCCACAATGGCACCTTTGAGCCGTGGCAGCAGGGCCAGTGCCACGGTGGCGGTGCCAATGGCGAACCCGGTGGCCAGCAGCGCAGGGGCGGGCCGAAACGTCACGAAGACCCAATAAAGCAAGGGTGCCATCAGGTGCCCGGTGATCAGGATGGTGAGGTAGGCCGGGCCGTCATCGGCGCGGTGGTGGTGGAATACCTCGCCACAGACCGGGCAATGGTCACGCACCGTCAGATAGCCTTGCAGCACCGGACCCACACCGCAATGCGGGCATTGCAGCGCCAAACCGCGTCGGATCGCGGGCCAAAACGGCCGCTCGCCAGTGTCGCTCGCCGCCGTCAGCAAGGCCGGAGCCGCTTTTTCCATCATCACGCCTTCCTTTTGGCTACGCCTAACGCATCCCCGCCGGAAAGTTGAGAGGTGCTGGCGAAGGGTGTGCTGTTTTGTCCCATGGCCCGACACGGCTTCGTGACACGGCCTGCGACGGAAACCGTAAGCCGGCCCGTATCACCTGCATCAAGACCGAGCGACACGCCGGTCGAGGATAGGAGCAGAAGATGAACGTATCCCACAAGAAAATCGGCCTTGGCGTCGTGGCTTTGGCCATCGCACTGGCCGGATCGGCCGTGATTGCTGATGCCAAGGACAAATCGGCGCCCGGACCGGGGCCGATGGGCATGATGCACCCGGCTTTCGATTTTACCGCCGCCGACACCAATAAAGACGGCAAGATCAGCGCCGATGAATTCGCGGCCTATCGGGCGACCACCGCAGTGGCGCTTGATGCTGACAAGGATGGCAAGCTGTCGGTGGCTGAACTCACCGCGATGGACACCAAAGACACCCCGGCGGATGCGTTGGCGAAGGCGACCGCGATGGTCAAGAACTTTGACACCGATGGCGATGGCAAACTGTCTGCCGCCGAACTGCTGACCATGCCGCAGGGCTACTTTGACATGGCCGACACCAACAAGGATGGCGTGGTCGATCAGGCCGAGGCGGATGCGATGGCCAAGATGATGATGCACGGCCCAGGCGGCAAACAGGGCAAGCACCACAAGGGCGCCGGCGACCAGCCCGCCCCTGATGCCACCCAGAACGGCACGAGCGGCAACTGACGCTCGTACCCTCCGCGCGCCAGACAACCTGTCCCGCTTTGGCGCGCGGAACCAATTGCCCGACCCGGATCAAGCTAGTATCCCCATCGGAATGGAAATGCCGCGTGACACTTTAAGTGAGGTTTCGGATGACGCGCTGCTGGTTCTCTATGCGAATGGGGATCCGGAGGCGGCGCGTCTGTTGACCACGCGGCTGGCCCCCCGGATCCTGGGCTATGCGACGAGGTTGCTGGCGGACCGGGCCGAGGCGGAGGATGTGACGCAAGAGGCGATGTTGCGGCTGTGGCGCGTCGCACCGGACTGGCGGTCCGGCGAGGCGCAGGTGTCAACCTGGGTGTACCGGGTAGTCACCAACCTGTGCACCGATCTGCGCAGGGCACGGGGGCGCAGGCCCGGCGTGGGCCTGGATGACGCGCCAGAGGTCGCCTCGGGCGGTCAAAGTGCGGTGGCCTCGATCATCGAGGCTGACCGGATGGCGGCGCTGAACGCAGCGCTTGGCCAACTGCCCGAGCGGCAGCGTCAGGCGGTGGTGCTGCGCCATATCGAAAGCCTGTCCAACCCGGAAATCGGGGCGATCATGGGGTTGGGGGTCGAGGCGGTCGAGAGTCTTACGGCGCGCGGAAAACGCACGTTGGCAGGAATTTTGTCTGGCCGGAAAGCCGAGTTGGGCTATCAAGACGAGGAGGGAGACGATGCGTGATGGACAAGAACATTGATCTGGACGCCTTGTTTGCCGAGGCGACGCTGGCGCGGGCAGACCCTTCACCCAGCCTTGTGACCCGGATTCTGGCCGATGCCGACAAGCTGCAACCCAAGCCGCAAGCCCTTGCGCGGCCTATGATTTCCGCCAGGCCGCACGGCGGTTGGTTTGCGGGCTTGGCCGTTGGGCTGGGTGATGTGCTGGGCGATGTGCTGGGTGGTGGCCGGGCGGTGGCCGGGCTGTCTTTAGCGGGATTGACCGGGCTCTATCTGGGGATGGCCCAACCGGGCGCGATAGGCTCGCTGACCTCGCTCATGTCGGGCACGACCACGACGGTCGAGCAGATGGATCTGCTGCCCGCCACCGGCAGTTCATGGACGGAGAATTAGATGACCGACGCCCCCACACCGCCCACACCGCCCACAACGCCCGCCGCACCCGTGACACCTGCGACCAACCTGCGCCGGGCGCTGATCGCCTCGTTGGCGGTGAACCTTGCGGTGGCGGGTCTGGCGGTTGGCGCATTTCTGCATGGCGGGGCGGATGGCCGTACCGAGATGGTGCGCGACCTTGGCTTTGGCTCGTTTGACGAGGCGCTGCGGCCGCAGGACCGCGACGTGCTGAAACAGGCGATCCGGGCGAAATCGGGGGCGGTGAAAGCGACGCGGGCAGAGCTTGCGACCGATGCCACAGCGGTGATTGCAACCTTGCGGACCAACCCGTTTGACCCCAGCGCGCTGGATGCGGCATTGGCCGGGCAGGCCGCGCATCTGTCGGCCCGGATCAAGCTCGGCAATGACACGCTGCGCGATTTTCTGACCAGCCTGCCAGCGCAAGACCGGCTCGACTTTGCCGACCGGCTGGAGCATCACCTGCAACATGGCCGGGACGCGGCACCCTTGCCACCTAAATGAATTATTGTTTTATTTCAGTTGGTTATGCAGCATTCCTGATGACCGTCACCTGATTGCGGCCATGGGATTTGGAGTGCATCAGCGCGCGGTCGGCCTGTTCGACCAGTTCGGCGACATTGGCCTTGTCGCTCGGGGCCGTACCACCGGTGGTCATCCCGATCGAGATGGTGATCGACACGTGCATGCCATCGGGCAGCACCACCGGGGCAGAATCGATCGCGCGGCACAGCCGGTTTGCGGCAGATTGCGCGTCGGACAAAGTGGTGGCAGGCAGGGCAATCAAAAACTCCTCGCCGCCCACCCGCGCCAAAAGGTCGGTGGCCCGCAGGTTGGCCGCAAGCCGGGCCGCGACCTCCACCAAAACAGTGTCACCTGCGGCGTGGCCCCAGCGATCATTGACGGTTTTGAACCGGTCGATATCGACGATCATCACGGCAAAGGCGCTGCTTTCGGCCCGCGCACGTTCGGCGATGGCGTTCAACTGGGCGGTGCCGTAGCGACGGTTGTGCAGGCCGGTCAGCGGGTCAAACACCGCCAGCCTGAGACCATCCTGAACCGAGGCGCGCATCCGGTCGCCCTCGCGCTTGCGGGTGACAAGGGCGTGCAGGCGCAGGGCAAGTTCTGCGGGCGGGGTGGCCGCATCCACCACATCCTGTGCGCCAAGGTCAAAGGCGGTCGCCGCCAACACCTGCGGCGCATCCGGGTTGAAGATGCAAAACGCGGCATGGCGGGTGGTGGAGCGTGACAAAAGCTCCGACATCATGCGCAGGCCGCCGCCCGGCCCGTTCAGATCGGCGTGGATCAGGTAGACATCGGGTGTGGGCCCCTGGTGATCGGCATGGACCTCATCCGGGGCGAGCACGCTGAAACGATCGTGCCCCTCGGCCGCCAGTTCGCGTTTCAGATGCAAAGCACGTTCGCCCTTTGGCATGACCAGGGCAATCTGGCCGGGCATCTCAAAGTGCATTGCGGGCTCCGACAAGCCAAGCACCTGAAAGTCATGTTCAGGCGCCTCAATCCCGGCCAGATGTTCGCGGGCACGCAGCAACCCTCGAAGCCGGGCGAGCAACCTTTGGTCATCAATCGGGCGGGCCATGAAATCCTCTGCCCCGCCGCTGATGGCAGCCAGTCGCAGGGCGGGATCAACCTCAGAAGCGAACATGACCACCGGAATCCGCCGGGTTTGCGGGTCGGATTTCAGGGCTTTCAGAACCTCAATCCCCGAAAGATCGGGCAGGAACAGATCAAGCAGGATGATGTCAGGCATTTCAGCGACGGCGAGGCGCAAGCAAGCGTCACCGTCGCTGGCCATCACGGTCTGATAGCCAGCCGCTGCGAGTTTGACCTTGAAGACAATACGATTTGTCGACACATCGTCAACGATGAGGATTTTGCCGATCATGCGAAACTGAGCCTACCCAATGAAACCCTGTGGCCCAGTTTTGGTCCCAACTGGTTAAGAATTCCTTTCTGACTGTATAATCAATTCCGGAAAGTTTGAGGGAAAACTGTGCACAACCCTAAGGATAGCGGCAAACTGGGGCGAGAATCCGCCGAAACCATCGGTGCGCGCGCCCTCGCTTGGGTGGCGGAGGACAGCGAAAGGCTTAACGGGTTTCTGGCCTCCAGCGGGCTTTCGCCGGGCGATTTGATGGCGCAGGCCGGCGACGCGCGGCTGCTGGGCGCGGTTTTGGACTATGTGATGACCGAGGACAGGCTGGTGATGGCGTTTTGTGATGCGGCGGGTCTGGCCTATACCGTGCCGCAATTGGCGCGCGGGGCACTGCCGGGCGGCGAGGTTTGGCATTGGACATGACGGCGATTGGTGCGGTGATTTTCGACAAGGACGGCACGCTGTTTGATTTCCGGCAAAGCTGGGGCGGCTGGACCAAGGCTTTGCTCACAGCGCTGGCCCCTTATAGTTGCGGCAACGTGGCGCAGGTTTTGGGGTTTGACCCAGCGACCTTGACCTTTCAGCCGGACAGCCCGGTGATTGCCGCAACCATGTACGACATCGCCGCCGTGATCCATCCGCAACTGGAGGGCATGAGCCTTAAGGCATTGCAGGACATGATGAATACCTTGGGTACCTCAGCCCAGATGACGCCAGCGGTGGATTTGACCCGGGTTCTGTCCGGGTTGAAATCGCGCGGGTTGCGGTTGGGCCTGGCCACCAATGACACCGAAGCGCCCGCCCGTGCCCATCTGGCAGCGGCGGGAGTGATCGAACTGTTCGATTTCATCGCCGGTTGTGATTCCGGCTATGGCGGCAAACCTGCGCCTGGCCAACTTTTGGCGTTTGCGGACCGGGTTGGCGTCAGCCCTTCCCAGATTGCCATGGTGGGCGACAGTCTGCACGATCTGGATGCGGCGCGGGCGGCGGGCATGAAGGCGGTGGGCGTGCTGACCGGCCCGGCCTCGCGCGCAAATTTGGCGCCCCACGCGGATGTCGTCTTGAGCACAATCGCCGAATTGGCCGACTGGATCGACAGTCTCAACCGGGGTTTGAACCGGAACTGAGCCATTCCCGCCCCAAAAACGACGCTTCGGCGTCGGGAACAGAGTGCGCGCCGCACTGCGGTTTCCGTCATCCTCCAGAAAACGATCAACGGGCCCAAAAGCCTGCGACAGGAGGACACCGGCATGACCGAAGAGGCCACCAAGCGCCGCAGGGCCGGGGGCAGGGCCGGCAACAAGGAACGCGCCGGATCTTCCGTCATTGACCAGATGCCGTGGCGCATTCCGATTAACCCCGATCGCCCTACCGAACCGCTCGACGCTGACGGCGTGCAGGCCATTCATCGCGGCGCTATGACGATACTCCGCGATATTGGGATCGAATTCCTTAACCCCGAGGCGGTCGCCCATCTGAAAGCTGCCGGTTGCATCGTCAACGGCACCAATGTCCGGATGGACGAGGATTTCGTGATGGAAATGCTGGCCCGCGCGCCGGAAACCTTCACCATGACGCCGCGCAACCTCGAACGCGAGGTGATCATGGGCGGCAAGCATATGCTGTTCGTGAACGTGTCCTCGCCGCCGAATTCGTGGGATCTGGAGCGCGGCAAACGCTCCGGTGACTTTGAAACCTTCAAGGATTTCATGAAGTTGACGCAGTATTTCAACTGCATCCATATCGCGGGCGGCTATCCGGTTGAACCGATCGACATTCACCCCGGTGTGCGCCACCTCGACTGCCTCTATGAGAAGCTGACGCTCACCGACAAGGTGGTCCATGCCTACTCGCTTGGCGCGGAACGGGTCGAGGATGTGATGGAGATGGTGCGGCTCGCCGGCGGGCTGTCGGAGGCGGAATTTCAAGCGAAACCAAGGATGTACACCAATATCAATTCGGTTTCGCCCTTGAAGCATGACTATCCGATGCTGGACGGTGCGATGCGGCTGGCCAAACGTGGCCAGCCGGTGGTGATCACGCCGTTTACCCTGGCGGGTGCGATGGCACCGGTGACGATGGCGGGGGCGGTGACGCTGTCATTGGCCGAGGCTTTGGCCGCCGTGGCCTTGCTGCAATATATCGCCCCCGGCTGTCCGTTGGCGATTGGCACCTTCACCTCCAACGTCGATATGAAGTCGGGCGCGCCCGCCTTTGGCACCCCGGAATACATGCGCGCGACCCAGATGACCGGGCAGTTGGTGCGTCATTACAAGGTCCCGCTGCGGTCGTCCGGTGTCTGTGCGGCCAACGTGCCGGACGGTCAGTCGATGTGGGAAACCTCCAACAGCTTGTGGGCCGCCGTGCAAAGTCGCACGAATATGGTGTATCACGCGGCGGGCTGGCTGGAGGGCGGGCTGATCGCCAGCCCCGAAAAGTTCATCATGGACTGCGAAGTTCTGCAGATGATCCAGCGCTATTTCGAGGCGGCGACTTACGCGACCACCGAGGATGACATCGCCATCGAAGCGATCCGCGATGTCGGCCCCGGTGGCCATTACTTCGGCACGCCGCACACCCAGTCGCGCTATTCCACCGCATTTTATGCGCCGATGGTCAGCGACTGGCGCAATTACGAGGCGTGGAATCTGGATGGTGCGGTGTGGACGGCCGAACGGGCGCACCAAATCTACAAGGGCATCCTGGCAGAGTTCGTAGCGCCCCCGATCAACGGCGACCATCGGGAAGAACTGCGCCGCTTTGTCGCCAAACGCAAGCAAGAGGGTGGCGCGCCGACCGATTTCTAAGGCTCCAGGGTGCATCGGCGCAAGGCGGGTAACCCCCGAAAATCGCTCCGAAATGGCTGGGGTTAACCAAAGGTTACCGGTCTTTTTCCGGTCTTGCTTTGGTCTTTCTGCCGTCTCCACGTCCAAAAGACCAAAACCGCCGCTAACCGACCTCGCGACGGGTTAACCAACCCCTCACTTTCTGCCAAATTCACCCTGGTACAAATACTCCACCGAGGGGTCTGGGGGGGTGTGAAACTCCCCCAGCCGGGTCCGCCGAGCGCCCCGGTTCAAAGCCATTCCCCCGCGCCCGCTTCCGCCCTAAGCTTCAGTCCAACCGGGAGGGCCACTATGGGTCAACACCGCGCGATCATGGCGCTGATCGGCGCACTGGCGGCGGCCAGCCTCTACCTTCTGGCCCGGCTGATTGGCACCCACTGGCTGGTCGGGCGGCCGGCCCTGGCCCTGATCCTTGCGACCGGGGTTTTCTTCGGCGGCGTGTTGATCAGCGCCGGGCCCTTGGTGCTGCGGCGGGCCGCGCTGGGGGCCTTGGGCGTGGCCATCATCGTCGCGGGCCTGTTCACGCTGGCCTCGTTCCGGTTCACCGCGGCCGACGGAGTGATCGGATCCCTCCTGCCGATGCTGGCGGTAGCGGTGCTGGTCTGGCTGCCGTGGCCGTTTCTGGTAGCCGCCGCAGGCGTGGGTTGGCGCGATTACCCGAGTCTCTTCTCCGCAGCCTGGGGGATTGTCGTGCGCACCAGCATCGCAGTGATCTTCACCGCGATCGTCTGGGCGGTGATTTATCTGTCCAAGGCGCTGTTGGAACTGGTCGGCGTCGATGCGATCGGTTGGTTGCTGGACCTGGCCGCAGTGCCCTGGCTGGTGACCGGCACGGTTCTGGGACTTGCGATGGCCGTGCTGAACGAGCTGGTCGATGTGGTGTCGCCCGGCCTGATCCTGCGGCTGTTGCGCTTGCTGTTGCCGGTGGTTCTGGGCGTCATGGTGATTTTCCTGATAGCCCTGCCGCTGCGCGGGTTTGCCACGATTTTTGGCGCAGTGT
>JAYTQA010000555.1:0-6008 GCA_043746955.1 bacterium
AATGGCGCAAGGGGGGTGTGAAACCCCCGCACTTGGTCAAAGATCACGCGGGTGTGAAAGCCGTAGCGCTTTCAACCCCCACACCGTTCGGGGCCTTGACCGGCCCGCCGTTCCGCGCCACACCGCGCTGATGGTCCCCTTGGAAAAACTCGCCCAGATCACCCAACGGTTCGATTACGTCGAGGCGCGGTTGAATGCCGGTGGCAATCCGGCTGAGATTGCCGACCTTGGCCGCGAATATTCCGACCTTGGCCCGGTGGTGCGCGAGATCAATGCCTACCGGCGCGCACTGGATGACCTTGCGGAAGCCGAACTCATGCTGGCCGACCCCGAAATGCGCAGCCTCGCGTCAGATGAAATCCCTCAGCTCAAGGCGAAAATCCCTGCAATGGAACAGGCGCTGCGCCTTGCCCTGCTGCCCAAAGACGCCGCCGATGCCCGCCCCGCCATCCTCGAAATCCGGCCCGGCACCGGCGGCGACGAGGCGGCGCTGTTTGCCGCCGACCTGTGGCGGATGTACCAGCGCTATGCCGAGCGGATGGGCTGGACCTTCGAAATCCTCGAAGAGCAAATCTCCGACCTTGGCGGGCTGAAGGAACTCACCGCCCATGTGAAGGGTGACGGCGTCTTTGCCCGCCTGAAGTTCGAATCCGGTGTGCACCGGGTCCAGCGGGTGCCTTCGACCGAAGCCAGTGGCCGCATCCACACCTCTGCCGCCACTGTCGCCGTGCTGCCGGAGGCGGAGGCGGTCGATATCGAGATCCCCGCCAGCGACATCCGGATTGACACGATGCGGGCCTCGGGTGCCGGTGGCCAGCACGTCAACACCACCGATTCCGCGGTGCGGATCACCCACTTGCCGACCGGAATGATCGTGACCTCGGCCCAGAAGTCGCAGCACCGCAACCGGGATATGGCGATGCAGGTGCTGCGGGCCCGGCTTTATGACCTGGAGCGCGCCCGGGTCGACGGTGAACGCTCGGCCGATCGGCGCGCGCAGGTGGGCAGCGGCGACCGCTCCGAACGGATCCGCACCTACAACTTTCCGCAAGGTAGGATGACCGATCACCGGATCAACCTGACGCTGTATTCGCTGGGGCAGATCATGCAGGGCGACCTTACCGAAGTGACGGACGCGCTGATCGCCCATGATCAGGCCTCCCGTCTGGCGGATGTGGCATGACCGCCGCTTTGACCCTGCGGGACGGCATAGCCAGCCTGCGCGATGCCGGGATCGAGGATGCCCCGCGCGATGCCCGGCTCTTGATGGCCAAGGCAATGGGCGTTCCTGCCGACCGTCTGACCCTGCATCTGGCGGACCCGCTGACGGCGGCTGCCCTGCAAACCTTCACCACACTGCTGCTGTCCCGGGTCGCCCGCCAGCCGATGGCCCAGATTCTGGGCGAGCGTCTGTTCTGGTCGCGCAGTTTTGAGGTGACGCGCGACACGCTCGACCCGCGCCCGGAAACCGAGGTTCTGGTGCAAGAGGCGCTGCGCCAGCCGTTTCAGAACATGCTCGACCTTGGCACCGGCTCGGGGTGTATCCTGATTTCCTGCCTGCTGGATATGCCGGACGCCCATGGCCTTGGCACCGACCTGTCCAAAGCCGCCCTGCGGGTCGCTGGCCGCAATGCTGCCCGCCATGCGCTGACCCGGGCGCGGTTCGCAGCCTCCGACTGGTTTCGCGCGGTGTCCGACCGCTATGACCTGATCGTGGCCAACCCGCCCTATATTGCCGCCGCCGACCACGCCAAACTCGCCCCCGAGGTCCGCCAGTGGGAGCCCAAATCCGCGCTGACCCCCGGCGGAGATGGCCTTGCCGCCTACCGCGCGATTGCGGCAGGGGCTGCCGCTCATTTGACCGCGACCGGCCGGATTTTGCTGGAAATCGGGCCGACCCAAGGTGCCGCCGTGGTGGCCTTGCTGAAAAAGCACGGACTGGGTGCGATCCGGATCCTGCCCGATCTTGATGGCCGCGACCGGGTGATTGTGGCGGAAAGGTCAGCGGCCACCCAAGGCACCACATTTGGCCCGACACAAGGCTCGACATCCGGCCCGACACCCGGCCCGACACCCGGCCCGACATCCGGCCCGACATCCGGCCCGATACAAGGCTCGACACAAGGCCCGACATCCAGCCCGGCATCTGGCCCGACACCCGGCCCAACCCCCCACGCGACACCCGGCCCGACTCTTGGTCCGACACTTGGCTCGACACGCCGCCCGAAACCCGGCAAAACACCCGGCAAGATACCGGCCAAGCCACCCGGCAAAAATCCGGGCTAAGCGGCCTCCGTCTGCCCCGCCACCAGAATCTGCTGGACGGATGGTTCGGCTTGTGATTAACCCGTGCCACGCAAGCCGACGCGGCACGCCACTGGGGCGGCCTCGAAGCCTGCGGATGCCCGCCCGCTCGCTGTTTTTTCCGAAGGTCTGTCAGACCAAGGTGATGGGGCAGAGGCCAACCGGATCAAAGGACAACATGCGATCTTCCAAGTCCCGTTCGCGTTCAAAGCCGAACCGCCCGCGCACGCTCGGCAACATCATCAACCGGGTGTTCGACAGCTCCGGCCCCGATGGCAAGGTGCGTGGCACCCCGGCCCAGCTGATCGAGAAATATCAGTTCCTCGCCCGCGATGCCCAACTGTCCAACGACCGCGTGGCCGCCGAGAACTTTTTGCAGCATGCCGAGCATTACACCAGGCTTCTGGCCGAAGCGAACCGCGAAATGGCGGCCGAGCAGGAAACCCGGGCGACCTACAGCCAGCCGGGGCAGGGTGGTCAAGCGGGTCAGGGCGGCCAAGGCGGTCAGGGAGGTCAGAGTGGCCAGAACAATCAAAACGCCAACCGGCCGCAGAATGGCGAGCGGGCCGATTACCGCAGCGAGTACAGCCGCGACTACCGCGATGACCGGGGCGACGAACAGCCCGACGTTGTTCGCCACGACCTGGTCCGCCACGACCTGATTGGCGATGAGGATGCCGGGCTGGTCGAAACCCCGGAAGCCGCCGTGCGTCACGATCAGCGCAATGATCGCCAGAACGACCAGCGCAATGACCGTCCGAACGATCCGCGCAACGACCGCGCGAATGATCAGCGCCCGCGCTATGACGATAACCGCCGCAACCAGCCGCAGCGCGGTCAGGATGGCCAACGCAATGACGGCCAGCGGTCTGACGGCCAACGCAACGAGGGCCAACGGTCTGACGGCCAGCGCACCGATAGCCAGCGCACCGATAGCCAGCGTACCGATAGCCAGCGTACCGATAGCCAACGCAGTGACGGCCAGCGCAATGACGGCAATCGTTCCACCGAGCAGCGCCGACCCTATCCGCCGCGGGTTGACCAGAATCGGGGTGATCAGCCCCGGCAGGATCGCCCGTATCAAGACCGGTCGCAACCAGACCGCTCGCAGCAAGATCGGTCGCAGCAAGATCGGTCCCAACAAGATCGGTCCCAACAAGACCGCAAGCCCGACCAACCGCGTGGCGAGCAGCGTGCCGAGCTGAAATCGGTCGAGGCAACGGCGTCCGAACCGGTTTTCATGCCGGCCACGCCCGACCAGCCGAGCTATCTGGCACCTCAGCCCAGCGTCGTGCCAGCGGTCGATGCGCCGGTGGGCGTATCCTCACCCGATGGCGTACCGCCCGCCGCAACCAAACCCGCCGCCGCCAAACCCGCCAAACCCGCCAAGCTTGCCAGCCCAGTGGAGGGCGAGGCGGTCGCTCCGGTGAAAAAGCCGCGCGCGGTGTCCCTGACCCCGCGCACCCGGGCGCCTAAAACACCCGCCGAGACTGCCCTGAAAGCGCCGTCGGACGAGCCCGCATCGGACTAAGCGTCAGGCGCTAGTGCATGATGATGTTTGATAAAAACATCGTCATGCTCCAGCTTTTTTAGGGATCGCGTGATCGTTGCGGAAAACCGGATTCCCCTTTTCCGCATCAAGTTCTAGCCTGCGGGCCAAGCCGAACTGTCCGACAAAGCGCGCTCAGGCGCTCTTTTCCGCCACCGCTCGTGCCAGCGCGCAGAACCGCTCCAGCGAGATTTCCTCGGCCCGCGCGGTGGGCGCAATCCCCACCGAGTCCAGCACCGCCGCCATCTGCGGCCCGAGCGATTTCAGGCTCGACCGCAGCATCTTGCGGCGCTGGTTGAAGGCGGCGGCCACCACCCGGGACAACACTTTTTCGTCCGCCGGATAGCGTGGCGCGTCCAGCCGGGTCAGGTGGACCACGGCGGAATGGACCTTGGGCGCGGGGGTAAACGCCTCGGGTGGCAGATGCAGGACGATTCTGGCCTCCGACCGCCATTGGCACAGGATTGCGAGCCGCCCGTAATGCTCATCGCCCGGTTTGGCCGTGATCCGCAAGGCAACCTCGCGCTGGAACATCAGGGTCATCGAGGTCCAGAACGGCGGCCAGACCTTGGGGGTCAGCCAGCGGATCAGCAGTTCGGTGCCGATGTTATAGGGCAGGTTGGCCGCGATCCGGATCGGCGGGGTCAGATGGGCGGTAAGGTCCAGCACCATCGCGTCGCCCTCGATGACCGTCAGACGACCGGGGTAGGCGGCGGCAATCTCGTGCAGGGCCGCAATGCAGCGGGCATCCTTTTCCACCGCCACCACATGGCGCGCGCCTTCAACCAGCAGCCCGCGCGTGAGCCCGCCCGGCCCCGGCCCGACCTCCAGCACGTCACTGCCTGCAATGTCGCCTGCAAGCCGCGCGATTTTGGCGGTCAGGTTCAGGTCCAGCAGGAAATTCTGCCCGAGCTGCCGCTTGGCCACCAGATCATGGCTGGTGATCACCGCGCGCAGCGGCGGCAGTCCGTCAATCGTGGCCAAAAGCACCTCCCGCAGTTCACCCCTTGTTGGCGCGGATCGGGGCCGGGGGCAAGGCCAGGCGGGTTTGCTTGAATGCAGGCGTCGGCAGTTTGCCCAACCGGAGGCCGCGCCTGGAGGATGGGCCTATCGAATTCCGCAATTCAAAACCCGCCACGATTGGCCGTGGCGGATCGGGTCAAAGCTTGGCCCGGCCGTCGATCAGGTGGAGGATCGCGCGACCTATAGCCAGGCAGCCATGTCGATCTCAAGATCTTGCCCGTCGACCAGCTCACCCCAGGTCATTTGGCTATCTGGCAGTTTGGCCATCCGATCTTTCTGGCTGTCAAGCTGGTCCAAAAAACGTTCGACATGATTGAATTTGAAATCCCCGAAATCAGACATCCGGTAATTCCACCATTCGCTTTCGATCAAACGTTGAATTAACGCCTCATCAAACCGATATCTGATGATCTTTGCCGGAATGCCGCCGACTATCGCATAGGGTGGCACGTCCTTGGTCACCACCGCGCCACCTGCCACAATCGCCCCGGTGCCGATCTGGATTTCCCGCGCCAGAACCGCGTCGCGGCCGATCCAGACGTCGTGGCCAATCGCTAATTTCGGGGCGCGCGATTCAAAAACACTGACGGCATCCCAATTCTGAACGTCTTTGCTTTGCATCAGCGTGCGATATTTCGGCGCGTAAGACAGGGGATGCGTTGTCACCCAATCGGTCGGATGATCCCGGCCCATCAGGCTGACATGTTCGGCAATCGAACAATACCGACCGACGGTAGTTTGCAGCAGGTTTGACCAACAATAGCTGGCATAGCCCAACGCGCCGCCAAACAGCTTGCGCCCCAAAAACGGCTGCCGGGTCAGAGGTTCAAAGCGGCGCTCCGGATCATATACCAGGTCCATGCCGATAATACTCTTGGTATCATTGGCACATTCAATCACCAGGCTCTGCAAACGCAGCCCCAGTTTTTCATCGATCATGCGAATTTCCATCGACCCATTTCCGTTCAAACCCTGACCCCGCTAAACTTTGCAGCCCCGGTTGAGTTTGGCAAGCGGTTCGTGCTCAGGCTTGGCCGGCTTTGATCGCCCGGGCCGCCTCAATCGCGAAATAGGTCAGGACACCGTCGCAACCGGCCCTACGAAACCCCATCAGGCTTTCCAGCATGGCTTT
>JAYTQA010000556.1:0-2252 GCA_043746955.1 bacterium
GATGGGCTTTGCGCGGCTGACCGGGGCGCGCACGACGATTGTGCTGGATGCCGCCTCGCCGCCTTTGGATGGGGTGATGGCCCATGCCTCGACCAACGGGTTTGAACTGACCTCGGGGCGGCGTCCGGTGATTGGGTCGTGCGGCTCTGGCGTGGCGTTCGGGATGGAGTGGCGGCAGGCCGGGCGGGCGACCGCCTCGCATTCGACACTGGCGATTGAAGGGTTCTCCTCCTCACGGCTGGGGCCGAACGGCGCGGGCGCATTTGTCGAGCGGGCGGAGGTGACCACCCTGCGGGTGCTGCCCGGCGAGAATGGCGCGGGCGTGCATCTGGCGCATAACGGCTGGTCTGGCACCCATGGGCTCAGCCATATCCGCGACCTGATGCTGACCCATGACGGGCGGCATTTGACCGGGATTGACCGGTTGGCTGCGATCACCACCACCGAAAAGCGCCGGTTTGAACGGGTGATGACCAGCGGGCGGCAGAAGGGGGTGAAGTTCGCGGTCCGGTTTCACATTCACCCCGATGTGGAGACCCGGCTGGATATGGGCGGGACGGCGGTTTCACTGGCGTTGAAAAGCGGCGAGATTTGGGTTTTTCGGCATGATGGCGCCGCAAAGCTGGCGCTGGAACCGACGATTTATCTGGAAAAGACCCGGCTTCGGCCGCGCGAAAGTCTGCAAATCGTGCTTTCGGGACTGGCGCAGGATTTCGACACCCAGCTGGGCTGGACCTTGGCGAAAGCGCAGGATACTCCGCTCGCCATCCGCGATCTGGTGCGGGACGATACCGTCAGCCTGCTTTGACAGTTTGCGAGGGGTCCGCCATGACAAATCTCGTCCCGATTGGCCGCGCGCTGATCTCGGTTTCCGACAAGACCGGGTTGATCGAACTGAGCCGGGCCTTGGCGGGGTTTGGGGTCGAACTGATCTCGACCGGAGGCACAGCCAACATGCTGCGCGCCGCCGGGTTGAAGGTGCGGGATGTGGCCGAGGTGACGGGCTTTCCGGAAATGATGGATGGGCGGGTCAAGACGTTGCACCCGAATATCCACGGGGCATTGCTGGCGTTGCGCGATGATGACGAGCATCTGCTGGCGATGGCCGCGCATGGGATCGAGCCGATTGATCTGCTGATTTCCAACCTGTACCCGTTTGAAGATACTGTCGCCAAGCGCGCGGATCATGCGACCTGCATCGAGAATATCGACATCGGCGGGCCAGCGATGATCCGGGCGGCATCGAAGAACCATCGGTTTGTGACGGTGATCACCGACCCGGCGGATTATGCGGCGCTGTTGGAGCAGATGAAAGCGAGCGATGGGGCGACCAGTCTGGCGTTCCGGCAGAAGATGGCGCTTACCGCGTTTTCCAAGACGGCGGCTTATGATGCGGCGGTGGCGGGCTGGTTGTCGGGCGAGTTTCGCGAGCCGTTTCCGCGTAACAAGGCGTTTGCGGGCAAGTTCGCGCAAGGGCTGCGCTATGGCGAGAACCCGCACCAGCAGGCGGCGTTTTATACCGACGGGTCGCGGCGCGAGGGGGTGGCTACCGCGCGGCAGTGGCAGGGCAAGGAGCTTTCGTACAACAACATCAATGACACCGATGCGGCGTTTGAACTGGTGGCGGAGTTTGCCGGGGACGGGCCGGTGGTGGCGATCATCAAACATGCCAATCCGTGTGGGGTGGCCAAGGCTTTGACGCTGCGCGAGGCGTATTTGCTTGCGTATCGGTGCGACCAGACCTCGGCCTTTGGCGGGATTGTGGCGCTGAATATGGCGCTTGATGCGGAGACGGCGGAGGAGATTGTGAAGATTTTCACCGAGGTGGTGATTGCGCCCGGTGCGTCTGAGGCGGCCAGGGCGGTGTTTGCCACCAAAAAGAATTTGCGGTTGCTGACCACGGGCGGGCTGCCGGATGCGCAGGCGCCGGGTTTGGCGTTTCGGCAGGTGGCGGGCGGCATGCTGGTGCAGGACCGGGATTTTGTGGGCCTGGGCGAGGTGAAGGTGGTGACCAGGCGTCAGCCGACCGGCACCGAGATGGCGGATTTGCGGTTTGCCTGGAAAGTGGCGAAACATGTGAAGTCGAATGCGATTGTTTATGCGAAGGATGCAGCCACCGTGGGGATTGGCGCGGGTCAGATGAGCCGGGTTGACAGCACGCGGATTGCAGCACGCAAGGCTGGCGATATGGCGGAGGTTTTGGGGCTGACGGCTTTGCCGACATCAGGGTCGGTGGTAGCCTCGGATGCGTT
>JAYTQA010000557.1:0-2251 GCA_043746955.1 bacterium
TGCTCCAGCAGGGTGTAGCGGCCGGCCAGGAGGAAGATGTCGAAATCACCACGTTCAACCAGCCACTGCGCCGGTTGCCATTCGTTGATGCCGGCCCCAAAGGCGCGGATAACCCCTTGATCGCGCAGGGCACGCAGGGCGTTGTAGCCGCCGGCCATGAACTCCTCCAGCCGGGCCTGCATCGCATCCTGGCTGCCATGGGTGAAGATATCCAGATCATGCGCGTAAAGAATGTCAATCCGGTCGAGCCCGGTGCGTTCCAGCGAAAATTCGACCGACCGCATCACGCCATCATAGGAATAGTCGAAAATCTCTTTCCGGTTCGGCACGTCGAACCATTTGCCGATCCCATCGCGCTTTTCACCCGTGTGGGTGGGCCTGATGAG
This sequence comes from bacterium, assembly GCA_043746955.1. Taxonomy (GTDB): domain Bacteria; phylum Pseudomonadota; class Alphaproteobacteria; order Rhodobacterales; family Rhodobacteraceae; genus Stagnihabitans. The sequence goes on from JAYTQA010000557.1 coordinate 387, forward strand.
CCGCCCGACCTTGGACGACACCACAAAGCCCGTCTTGCCCTGCAGGGCGCGGTTCAGCCGGGTTTCCGATTGGCCAAGCCCATAGAGCGGCGCGGTGTCGAAATAGCGCACGCCAAACTCCCACGCGCGGGTCATGGTGGCGTGTGCCTCATCGCCTGAGACGGCGCGGTAAAGCCCGCCGATGGGGGCGGTGCCAAAGCCAAGCTCGGTAAACTCCAACGCGCCTTTGCCAAGACGATCCCAGACCCGTGTCTTCAATTGCATGTCCTCCCCGCAGATGACTAACATGCTAGTATGAATAAGCAGGATTGTGCACCCTTTTGGTGCGGCGAGGGGAAAATATGAGCAACTTCAAAAAAGGTGTTCGGCGAGGTCAAGCCGGTGATCGGCATGGTGCATCTGGGTGCCTTGCCGGGAAGCCCGCTTTATGACGCGACAGCAGGCCTTGCGGGGTTGTTTGCCGGGGCGCGGGCCGATTTGCGCGCCCTGCAGGCGGCGGGGTTTGACGCGGTGATGTTTGGCAACGAGAACGACCGGCCTTACGAGTTTGCCGTCGATACCGCCTCGACAGCGACGATGGCCGCGATCATCGGCGCTTTGAAGTCAGAGATCACCGTGCCGTTCGGCGTCAACGTCCTGTGGGACCCGATGGCGACCGTAGCCTTGGCCGCCGCGACCGGAGCGGCCTTTGTGCGCGAGATTTTCACGGGCACCTATGCCAGCGACATGGGGCCGTGGACGCCCAACGCCGGGGCCGCCATGCGGTATCGGGGGCGGCTGGGACGCGCGGACTTGGCCATGCTTTACAATGTAAGTGCGGAATTTGCCGACAGTCTTGACCGCCGGTCTTTGCCGGACCGGGCGCGTTCGGCCGTGTTTTCCTCGATCCCCGATGCCGTGCTGGTGTCCGGCGCCATCACTGGAGAGGCCGCCGCGATGAGCGATCTGCAGGCCGTCAAGCGTGTGCTGCCTGACACGCCGGTGCTGGCCAATACCGGCGTGAAACATGCGACGATTGCCGATGTGCTGCGGGCGGCGGATGGCTGCGTTGTAGGCTCTGCTTTGAAATATGACGGGCATACCTGGAACGCCGTGGACCCGGAACGCGCCTTGGATTTCATGGCCAAGGCGCGTGCGGCCCGGGGTGGCAAATGAAAGCCCGACTGCGCGAGGACCTGAAGGCGTTGATGCTGATCCCCGGCCTGTCGGGGCATGAGGAGCGTGTGGCCGCCTGGCTGCGCGCCCGGCTTTCGGATTTGGGGCTGACGCATCGCACCGACCGTCTGGGCAACCTGATAGCGACCCTGCCGGGAGATCCCGCCAAACCTTCGGTCATGGTCTTTACCCATATGGATCAACTGGGTTTCTTCGTCCGTAAGGTTGAGGCGGACGGGTTGATCCGCGTCGAACGCATGGGCGGTGTGTCGGAACGCGCGATGGCCGCACAGGAAGTGACGCTTTGCGGCACCAAGGGGGATGTTGCGGGCATCATCATGAACAAGGCGCATCACGCCACCACGCCCGAGGAAAAGTACAAGGTCCAGACCGCGCCCGAAATTCGTATCGACACCGGGCATGGGTCGAAAGCGGCGGTCGAGGCTGCCGGTATCCGCATCGGCACGCCGGTGGTTTATGCGGGCCGCGTGATCGAATTGGCTAATGACCGGATCGCTGGAACCTCGGTCGATGACCGGGCCGGCTGTGCGGCCCTTTTGGAACTTGCGCGGCTGAGGGTCGGGCAGGCCGGGAACGCGAAAGATAGCCCAACCTTGCATCTGGTCTGGTCGGTGCAGGAAGAGTTCAACCTGCGCGGCGCCGTGGTGGCGGCGCAAAATCTGGTGCCCGACATTGCCATCCAGATCGAC
>JAYTQA010000558.1:0-5973 GCA_043746955.1 bacterium
GGTTGATCTTGGAGGGATCGCCGCCCATGGTTTTCATGGCGTCACGCATGGCGGCCAGATCGACAACACAGGGTACGCCGGTGAAATCCTGGAGCAGCACGCGGGCCGGGCGATAGGCGATCTCGGCGCGCGAGGTCTTGGTTTTGAGCCATTCGGCGCAGGCGCGGATGTCGGCAGCTTTAACTGAGCGGCCATCCTCGTTGCGGAGCAGGTTTTCGAGCAGCACCTTTAGGGAATAGGGCAGCTTGGAAATGCCTGACAGGCCGTTTTTCTCGGCGTCGGGCAACGAGAAGTACTCGTAGGATTTGCTGCCGACCGTCAGGGTTTTGCGGCATTTGAAGGTGTCGAGGACCAACATGACCGCCTGGGACATCATCAACCCCAAAGGCGCGCATGCGATTGCGGCGGGGGTGGATGCGCCGGTGGAGATCACCGTGCGGGGGTCGACCGGCTATTACTGCGCGGGGATGAACAAACAGGCGACGATCCGCATCAAAGGTTCGGCGGGGCCGGGTGTCGCCGAGAATATGATGAGCGGCACCGTGATCATCGACGGCGATGCCAGCCAATACGCCGGGGCCACCGGCAACGGCGGGCTTTTGGTGATCAAGGGCAATGCCTCGTCGCGCTGCGGGATTTCGATGAAGGGCATCGACATCGTGGTGCATGGCAACATCGGCCACATGTCCTGCTTCATGGCGCAATCGGGCAACATGGTGGTGCTCGGCGATGCGGGCGACGCATTGGGCGACAGCCTTTACGAGGCGCGGCTGTTTGTGCGCGGTTCGGTGAAAAGCCTCGGCGCGGATTGCGTGGAAAAACCGGTGCGGCCGGAACATCTGGCTTTGCTCGCCGACCTTCTGAGGCGCGGTGAGGCCGATCACAAAGCCAAGCCGGAAGAGTTCAAGCGCTATGGCTCGGCCCGCAAGCTCTACAATTTCAACATCGACAATGCGTCCAGTTACTGAGGCAAAATGAGCGATTTCCCCCATACCCCGCCGAAACTGTCCTGGACCTTCTCCAACGATGTGAACGCCGAGATTAGGCGGGCTGCGGCCACCGGCATCTATGACATTCGCGGCGGCGGTTCAAAACGTCGGCTGCCGCACTTTGACGACCTGTTGTTTTTGGGGGCCTCGATCAGCCGGTATCCGTTGGAAGGCTACCGCGAGAAATGCACGACCGATGTCTGGCTGGGCACCCGGTTTGCCAAAAAGCCGATCCATCTGGCGATTCCGGTGACCGTCGCAGGCATGTCGTTCGGCGCTTTGTCGGGCCCGGCCAAAGAAGCCCTTGGCCGGGGTGCCTCTGCCGCTGGCACCTCCACCACCACCGGCGATGGCGGGATGACCGAGGAGGAGCGGGGCCATTCCAGAACCCTGGTCTATCAATACCTGCCCAGCCGCTACGGGATGAACCCCGACGATCTGCGCCGGGCCGATGCGATTGAAGTGGTGGTGGGGCAGGGTGCCAAACCCGGGGGTGGCGGCATGCTGCTGGGCCAGAAAATCTCCGACCGGGTCGCCGCGATGCGCAACCTGCCCAAGGGCATCGACCAACGCTCCGCCTGTCGCCACCCCGATTGGACCGGGCCGGATGATCTTGAGATCAAACTGCTGGAGATCCGCGAGATCACCGATTGGGAAAAGCCGATCTACGTCAAGGTCGGCGGCGCGCGGCCCTATTATGACACGGCATTGGCGGTGAAAGCCGGCGCGGATGTGGTCGTGCTCGACGGGATGCAAGGGGGTACGGCCGCGACCCAGGACGTGTTTATCGAGAATGTCGGGATGCCGATCCTCGCCTGCATTCCCCTGGCGGTGCAGGCGCTGCAAGATCTGGGGATGCACCGCAAAGTCCAGCTGATCGTTTCCGGCGGCATCCGGACCGGCGCGGATGTCGCCAAAGCGATGGCTTTGGGGGCGGATGCGGTGTCGATCGGCACTGCCGCCCTGATCGCTTTGGGCGACAATGATCCCGCACTGGAAGCCGAATACCGCAAGCTTGGCACCACCGCCGGGGCCTATGACGACTGGCATGAGGGCCGCGACCCCGCCGGCATCACCACCCAGGACCCCGCGCTTTTCAGCCGCTTTGACCCGATCCTCGGTGGCCGCCGCCTGAAGAACTACCTCAAAGTCCTGACGCTGGAGGCGCAGACCATCGCGCGTGCCTGCGGCAAGAACAGCCTGCACAACCTTGAACCCGAAGACCTTTGCGCGCTGACCCTAGAGGCTGCCGCGATGGCCGGGGTTCCGCTCGCGGGCACCACTTGGATACCGGGCCGCCCCAACTTCTGACCAACCGGCGGTTTTTGGCAAAAAAAACGAACAGGGAGACTGCGCATGTCCAAAGGTCCGACGAAGGACTTGGCCGCTTGGGCCAAAAGCTGTGGCGTCAAGTATTTCATGATCTCCTACACCGACCTGTTCGGCGGTCAGCGCGCCAAGCTGGTGCCGACCCAGGCGATCAATGCCATGGTCGACGAAGGTGCCGGTTTTGCCGGTTTCGCCACCTGGCTGGACCTGACGCCCGCCCACCCCGACCTGATGGCGGTGCCCGACCCGTCCAGTGCCATCCAGCTGCCGTGGAAAAAGGATGTCGCCTGGGTCGCGGCACGTGCTACGATGGAGGCCAAGCTGGTCGATCAGGCCCCGCGCAACGTGCTGGAACGGCTGGTCGCCGAGGCCGCGAAAGACGGCCTGCGGGTCAAGACCGGTGTGGAGCCGGAGTTCTTCATCCTCAACGCCGAAGGGACAGCGATTTCAGACCCTTACGACACGGCGGAGAAGCCATGCTACGACCAGCAAGCCGTAATGCGCCGCTATGACGTGATCGCCGAGGTCTGCGACTACATGCTGGAACTGGGCTGGGAGGCCTACCAGAACGACCATGAAGACGCGGTTGGCCAGTTCGAGATGAACTGGAAATACGACGACGCGTTGCAGACCGCCGACAAGCACAGCTTCTTCAAGTTCATGATGAAGTCGGTGGCCGAAAAGCACGGCTTCCGCGCCACCTTCATGCCGAAACCGTTCAAGGGGCTGACCGGGTCGGGCTGCCACGCCCATATCTCGGTCTGGAGCCTTGATGGCAAAACCAACGCCTTCTCCGACCCCTCCCGCGAACTCAGCCTGTCGGACCGCGGCCGCAGCTTTCTGGGCGGCATCATGCAGCACGCCTCGGCCCTCGCCGCGATCTGCAACCCGACCGTCAACAGCTACAAGCGGATCAACGCGCCGCGCACCAGTTCAGGGGCGACCTGGGCGCCGAATACCGTGACCTGGACCGGCAACAACCGCACCCATATGGTTCGCGTCCCCGGCCCCGGCCGCTTTGAGTTGCGCCTGCCCGACGGGGCCGCCAACCCTTACCTTTTGCAAGCCGTGATCATTGCCGCAGGCCTCGACGGCGTGCGCACCAATGCCGATCCCGGCAAGCGTTATGACATCGACATGTATCAGATGGGGCACACGGTGGAGGGCGCGCCGAAACTGCCGCTGAACCTGCTGGACGCTTTACGCGAATACGACAAGGACACGACCTTGAAGGCCATGATGGGCGCGGAATTCTCGACCGCCTTCCTCAAGCTGAAAACCAAGGAATGGCACAGCTACGCCTCGCACTTCTCGGCCTGGGAACACGAAAACACCTTGGATATCTGAGGCTTACGGGGCAATCCTAAGTCGCGGTCTTAACTTCTGGCGCGACCGCTTTCTCCCTCGATTTTCTGTCCAAAAATATCCCGCGGGGGGTCTGGGGGGCGCGAAGCCCCCCAGCCGGGTCCGCAGAGCGCGCCCGGCCATGCAGGCTTGCATGGCGTTCTTCGCTGAAAACCTTCCACGGACAAGTTTTCCGGGCGCTCATCACCCCAGCCGGGTGAGCAAGAGCGCCTACATCACCGCACCCATCGCCCATGGCACGAACTCCGCCCCGCCAAAGCCCAGTTCCTCCGACTTGGTCCGCTGCCCCGAGGCGACCCGCAGGAACAGATCGAAAATCTCCTGGCCCTTGTCGGCCAAACTGACGCCATCGGTGATGATATCGCCGCAGTTCACGTCCATATCTTCCGACATCCGCCCGTACATCTCGGAATTCGTCGCAAGCTTGATGCAGGGCGTGGGTTTATAGCCGGACACCGATCCGCGTCCGGTGGTGAAGGCGATCAGATTGGCACCGGAAGCGATCTGGCCGGTGACCGAGCACGGGTCGTAGCCCGGGCTGTCCATATAGACAAAGCCGTGTTCGGTCACCGGTTCGGCGAATTTATACACCTGCGTCAAAGGCGCGGTGCCACCCTTCGCGACCGCCCCCAGTGACTTCTCCAAAATCGTGGTGAGGCCACCCTTCTTGTTGCCGGGCGAGGGGTTGTTGTCCATCTCGCCGCCCAAACGCGCGGTATACTCCTCCCACCACTTGATCCGCTCGACAATCTTTTCGCCGACCTCGCGCGACACCGCCCGCCGGGTCAGCAGATGCTCCGCACCATAAATCTCCGGCGTCTCCGACAGGATCGTCGTCCCGCCATGGGCCACCAGCAAATCCGACGCCGCCCCCAATGCCGGGTTCGCGGTGATGCCGGAATAGCCATCCGAGCCGCCGCACTGCATGCCGACCATCAGATGCTCCAGCCCGGCGGGCGCACGCTTATGCTCATTGGCCATCACGGCCATTTCCTTCAAGACCGCAATCCCGCGCTCCACCGTCTTGCGGGTGCCGCCGGTCTGCTGGATCGTCATGTAGCGAAAGTTGCCATCGGCCCGCATCCGCCCGGCGCCGATCAGATCCGGGATCTGCAACACCTCGCAGCCCAGCCCCACCAGCAAAATCCCGCCGAAGTTGGGGTTCTTGGCATAGCCCTGCAGGGTGCGGAACAGGGTGGCATAGCCTTCATCCTTGCCCGACATCCCGCAGCCGGTGCCGTGAACAATCGCCACCACGCCGTCGATGTTGGGAAAATCGCGCAGCCAGCCGTCGCGTTCACAGGATTCCGCGATGAACTTGGCGACCGAGCCCGAACAGTTGACCGAGGTCAAAATCCCCAGATAGTTCCTGGTGCCAACCTTGCCGTCGGCCCGGTGATAGCCCATGAAGCTGCGCTTGGCCGTAACCACCGGCTGCGGGTTGCGCTCAGACGCAAAGGCGTAATCCTGATCATGCGCGCCCATGCCGAGGTTGTGGCTGTGGACATGCGCGCCCGCCGCAATAGCCACGGTCGCCACGCCGATGATCTGGCCATAGCGGATCACCTGGGCCCCCTCGGCAATCGCTTGGGTGGCGATCTTGTGGCCGCGCGGCACCGCGCCTGCCAGCGGCACCGGCAGTTCGGCCAGCCTGGTCCCGGCACTCAGGTCTTTCAGGGCTACGATCACGTTGTCCGCCGGGTGCAAACGGATCACGGCAGGCAGGTTCGGGATGTTCATCGGCGTCAGGCCTTGTATCCGCGTGGACCCCGCAGGTTTTGCCGGGGCAGTTGACAGGGGATTTGCCCCCGCTAACATGTTAGTATGTTACAGCCCGACGCCGCCCAAGTTCAAGAGCCCGCAATCGACGTGCATCTGCCCGCCCGCAAACCGTTGCGCGGGCTGGAGGCGTTTGCAGGCTCGCTGGCGCAGCGGGTCTATGGCGCCCTGCGGGAGGCGATCCTGACCATGGCTTTGCGCCCCGGCGATATCCTGCGCAAGCCAGAGATTTGCGAACAACTGGGGGTCTCGCGCTCCCCGGTGTCGGAGGCGGTGACCCGTCTGGCGGTCGAACATCTGGTCCGCGTGGTCCCGCAAGCCGGCACCTATGTCGCGCGCTTTTCGCTGGACGAGATCCGGGAGGGCGCCTTTCTGCGCGAAGCGCTGGAACTGGCCGCCGTGGAGCGGGTGGCGCAGACCGTGACCGAGGATCAACTGGTCCAACTCCGCCGCAACCTGCGCGTGCAACTGGCGCTGATCGAGGACATGGATTTCGCGGGCTTTTATCAGA
>JAYTQA010000559.1:0-2241 GCA_043746955.1 bacterium
CCTGGCCAGGTCTTGATCGCCGACGCCAGGATGCCGGACCATTTGGGCTACGTGCTGGATGGGGTGCTGGGTCTGCGCAAGTCCCTGATCGGTGGACCCACCGGTATCATCGGGATTCTGGTGGCGACCAACATCTACGGCCCGATGGTTCGTGGCGTCGCGGCCTGTCAGGTCGAAGCCCTGACCCCCGCGCGCCTTTTGACATTTCCCTGTCAGCCGCTGGAACAGCTGCTTCACGATCGACCCGACATCGCGCGATCCTTCCTGTTGACCGCCCTGGATGAAGTTGATGCGATGCGCGGATGGTTGGCGCTGCCTGGCGCGCGCAAGATCGTGGTTCGGCTGGTGTCCTTCCTGCTTGTCCTGTGCCGGCGCACCTCGGTTGACGGCGAAAGGGCCGCGGGCAACCGCCCTGCGATGCCTGTCAACATTCCGATCCGCCGCAAGGATCTGGCAGACCATCTGCAAACCACGGTGAAATCGCTAAGCCGGGCACTGTTGGCGCTGGAGCGAGACGGTTTGATTGCGATGATCGACCCGCATACGCTGCACATCGTCGATATGGACGCGCTCAGCCGCCTGGCGATGGAGGATTTCAACCTCGTGCAACCAACTGGCAACAGCGCGGGCTGAGCCACCGCGCCCGTCGTCCGGCAGCCGAGCGCTGCGGTACGTGCGTTTCGACGCGTTCTCTTCCGTCTTTGAGGCCGGCAGACCTCAGATCGTGGTTTCGGCACTGGAGTGTCTGGTCGCCAGCAGTTCAAGCCACGCCGACCGCCGGGTGTTGCGCCTGCCAAAGCAGACAGGAGGCAAAAGCGGCTGACCATCGATAAGCCTGGCCTTGATCGGGCGCGATGACGTTCCTGCCGGACGGACTTTCGGAACTGTCGCAGAGTGCGTCGCAAGGTTTGCCGGATGCGGATTTCCCGACGGATGGTGACGGCGCGCCGATGTCCTTGAAACCGTCGCTTGAAGCCCCGGTGTCTGGCAGCGTAGTCTCTGCGGACGATACGGCGTCGGGCGATCCAGCCGGGGCGTCGGGATGCCAGATCGCCCGACTTCGGCGGGATGCGGCGCGACAAACGGGGGTTGCCATGCGCGCCGGACTTGCAAGCCTTGTGGCGGCTTATGTCTTGAGCCAGTTCTACCGCGCCTTTCTGGCGGTTCTGGCGCCTGTGCTGGCGCGCGACCTTGGCGTCTCGCCAGAGGATCTGGCGGCAGCCTCGGGGTATTGGTTTTTAGGCTTTGCGCTGATGCAGGTGCCGGTGGGCTGGGCGCTGGACCGCATCGGGCCCCGACAAACCGTAGCTGGATTGATGGCCGTGGCGGCTTTGGGCTCGGCGGTCTTTGCCGAGGCGGACGGGCCGGGCCTGATCAAGGTGGCGATGGCTCTGATCGGCATGGGGTGTTCGGCGGTCCTGATGGCGTCGTACTATATCTTCGCCCGGATATACTCGCCCGCCGTGTTCGGCACGCTGGCGGGGGCGATGCTTGGGATCGGCAACTTGGGCAACATTGCAGCCTCTGTGCCGATGTCGATGGCGGCCGAGGCTTTGGGCTGGCGCGGAGCGCTTTGGGGATTGGCGGGGGTGACACTGGCGGTGGCGCTGGCGATCCTGATCTTTGTGCGCGATCCGGTGCGGGTTGCGGGCGGCAACCGCGGAAGCCTTTTGGATCTGTTGCGGATGCCCGCGTTCTGGCCGGTTCTACTGATGATGGCGGCGTGTTACGCGCCGGCTGCGGGCTTGCGCGGGCTGTGGATCGGCCCCTATTTCGCGGATGTGTTCGGCGCTGATGCCGCACGGATGGGTCAGGTCACGCTGATCATGGGCCTGGCCATGGTGGCGGGCAGTTTTGCCTATGGCCCGCTCGACCGGCTTTTTGGGACCCGCAAATGGGTGGTGGTGGCGGGTAATTCCGCCCTGGTGGTTTGCCTGCTGGTGCTGTGGCGCTTTCCGGCCCAAGGTGGAGTGCTGCCGACCCTGATGTTCGCAGGCGTCGGGCTTTTCGGGTCGACCTATCCGATGGTCATGGCGCATGGCCGCGCCTTCCTGCCGGCGCATCTGGTGGGCCGCGGCGTCACCTTGCTGAACCTTTTCGGGCTTGGCACGGCAGGCGTGGTGCAATTGATCACCGGACGGTTGCACGCGGCCTTTCCCGGCCCGCCGCCCCAAGCACCCTATGCCGCGCTTTTCCTGTTGTACGCCGCTCTCGTCGTGGCAGGGATCGCAGCCTATCTGC
>JAYTQA010000560.1:0-2234 GCA_043746955.1 bacterium
GGGCGGACGGGCCGGATCGGCAGCGCCGTCCAGATCAACCCGGCGCAACCCGTCAGCCGTTGTCGTGCCAAGCTTGGCGCGGTGGGCGATCCACCAGACCAGCGGCACGCCCAACAGCCAGAACAGGATCTGCCAGACCCACAGCGAGGGCAGACCCAGCGCCGCGTCGCCCTGGCTAAAGATCGGCTGGCTGAAAAAGCTATTGCCCAGAATGGCGCCCGGTCCCATGGCCAGAAACGCCCAGATCAGCGTCAGCGACCAGGTGGCGGTGCGGGCGGTCGGCCCGCCAAAATCGACGGGCCAGGTGGCGGCGAATGCGTCGTGCAGGCGGTCGCGGCGGATCCGCTCTGCCCGGCTTTTGGTGAAGACCGACACCAACAGCACCGCCGCCAGGTTCAGCGTCAGACCCCAGGCGGCGGAATGCACGGTCAAGGGCCAGCGCCCCCACGGCAGGTCGATGAACAAACCCTCGATCAGGATCAGGCCGGATGCCTCGGTCATCACCACCATCAGCCCGCCCAGAATCAACCCGGTGATGACGGCGCTGCGACTGATCCAGCGCACAAAGCACAGGCCAAGCAGCGCGGGCAACAATTGCACCGCCAAAGGCAGCGCCAGCCCGGCCAGAATGGCAGAGGTCAGCGGCGCAAAACTCGCCAGCGCGGCCATCAGCGCGTAGGTCAGTGCCAGCGTGATCCGCGCAGTCAGGCGTTGCGCATTGGGGGGCTGACCGGGCACGACATAGGGCAGGATCAGATCGCGCGTCACCAGCAAGGCCCCGGCATTGACGAAAAGGGCGGTGGCAAGCTGCGCCGCCAGAACCACCAGCAGGAGCAAGCCCAGCCCGGCAAAGGGTTCAACCTGCGCCATGGTTGCGGCAAGGTCGGGCAGGCCGGTGGTCATATGCGCCGCCAGCAGCGGCCCACCGATCAGCAGGGTTGCAGCACCCAGCCCGGCCACGATCCAGACCGCGCCAAAGCCCGGATGGCGGCCGGCCCGGGCGGTCATTCCCAGATACAAAAACCCCGGTGCCAAGACGACGCCCACCATCGACAGCGCGGTCGAGGCGATGCCGATGGCGGTGAATATCCCGCCCTGTGGCAGGCTTTTGCCCAGACCGGCAGAGAACTGGATCACGCCGGGGATGCGGTCGGCCAGTATCCCCGCGGCCACCGGCAGCGTCGGAAAGCCCGGTCCGGGCAGCATGGTCTGGGCGAACAAGGTGCAGGCCAGCACCAGCACCGCCAGCAGCACCGCTTGCATGGCAGTCGCCAGCACGGTGCCGCGCCAGCCGCCGATTGCGGCAGGCAGGAACAGGAAAAACGCCATCACCCAGATGACAGCGACGCGGCCTATACCGCCAGCGGTTGCTGCCGCGATGACCTCAGCCGCGCCGGACATCAGGTTGGCGGCATAGGGCAGCGCGAACAGGGCGGACAGGATCAGCGTGGCAATTCGCAGGGTGACGCTTTGGTAATAGCGCGCGATCAGTTCGCCGGGTGTGCCAAGCCCGGTGATCCGCGCCGCCAGCCACAGCCGCTTTTGCAAAAGCACGGCGATCAGTGCTGCAAGGATCAGACCCAGGCCGAGATGGCTGGCCTGCAAGCCGTAGCGCGCGGTCAGGGTCAACTGATCGCCCAGGCCCTGCCCCGCCACCACCAGACCCGCGCCCGCAAAGATCACCGCCCAGCCGGGCAGATTGGAACCGCCGTCGATGAAGGCAGGTGCCGGGCTTTGCCGTGCCACCAAAGCGGCCAGATAGATGCCGTAGATCGCCAGAAACGCCAGCACCATGACCAAAGGACCGGTCACTTGCGACCCCCGCGACGGGGCAAGTCAGAGGCGCGGCGCGGGTTGTTGTCGCGGATCACGTCGAACTGGCCAAAGGCGGCGCGCGCGCCCAAGGTCGTGACCATGTAGAACACCACTGCCGCCGCCAGCCCGGCCATGCCGCCCACCACGGCCAGGAAAAAGCTGGCGGCAAAGCCGGGCTGGAACAGCACCGCCAGCACCAGCGCCAGCCCGGTTGCGGCGTAGACCACCAGCGCCAGCGCCACCTCATACCGGGTGAATGGCGCGGAAAGTGCCGCGTTCACAAGGACATGCGCCGCGTATCCGGCCAGCAGCGCCGCAAAGCCCGCCACAACCCACCATGGCCCGCCACCGGCAAAGCCATGGTGAAACAGGCCCAGCGCCACGATCCCGGCGGGCAGCCAGACCGCACTGACCAACGC
>JAYTQA010000561.1:0-15329 GCA_043746955.1 bacterium
TCCGTGGGTGAGTTCGTGGCCGGGTAGGGCGGTGGACCAACCCGGAGCGATGCGCGCGATCAGGTCGGGGAAGGTGCGCTGCCAGTCGCGGGCAACGGCGCGGGACGCCTCGAAGTGAAACTGCATCCCGTAGCCGGCGCGGCCATAGCGGTAGCATTGAATGGCTGCGACCGGATTGGTGGCGAGGTGGACCGCGCCGGGCGGCAGGGTGAACGTATCGGCATGCCATGCGAAGATCGGGAAGCTTGCGGGCAGGGCTGCGAGCACCGGGTCATCGGCGCCGGTCTTGGCCACCTCGCACCAGCCAAACTCGCGCGCCGCACCCAGCAGGTTGGCAGCCCCGAGGCCGCGCGCCAGCAGCTGCGCGCCAAGGCAGATGCCCAGGGTGGCGGTGCCCTGTGCGGCAGCGTCCGCCATCAGCCGGGCGAGGTGCGGCAGGTAGGGGTGGAGCGTATCGTCCAGGGCCGACTGCGCGCCGCCAAAGCTTACCAGCGCATCAAAACTGCCGGGGGCGGGCAGCCCGCTGTCATGCCACGGGCGGTAGAGGTCAATCCGTGCACCCGCTTCATGCAGTGCCACGCCGACCTGACCGTGATGGGTGACCTTGGTATTCTCGACTATTGCCACCCGCATGCCCCAGCCCCTGACCCCGTTTTGACCACCATGCCGATAAGGGTGCGCTTCGCAAGCCGGTATCCCCTTGCCAACCGCTGCACAAAGTGAAAAGGCAAGCCGTCAAACGAACACTCCCGCCCAACCCAGATGGAGGCTTTCATGGAGATTCGCGAGGCGCTGACCTTCGATGACGTTCTTCTGGTTCCGGCGGCAAGCTCGGTCCTGCCGTCTGATGCCGATACCGCAACCTTTGTGACCAAATCGATCCGGATGAACATCCCGCTTTTGTCGTCGGCAATGGATACGGTGACCGAGGCGCGGATGGCGATTGCGATGGCGCAGGCCGGTGGGATTGGGGTCATCCACCGCAATCTGGATACCGAGGCGCAGGCGCGCGAGGTCCGGCGGGTCAAACGGTTCGAATCCGGCGTGGTTTATGCGCCGATCACCTTGCGGCCGGAACAGACCCTCGCCGATGCCAAGGAACTGATGGACCGCTACAACATCACCGGCTTTCCGGTGGTCGATGCGCAAAACCGCGTCGTGGGCATTGTGACCAACCGCGACATGCGCTTTGCCTCCGATGACAAGACGCCGGTTTCGGTGATGATGTCGCAGGACAACCTTGCCTTGCTGCGCGAGCCGATTGACCGCGCCCAAGCGATTGGTCTGATGAAACAACGGCGGATCGAAAAGCTGCTGGTCACCGATGCAGCGGGCCATCTGACCGGGCTTTTGACGCTGAAGGATACCGAGCAGTCGGTGCTGAACCCGCATGCCTGCAAGGACGAGATGGGGCGCTTACGGGTTGCTGCGGCCTCGACCGTCGGCGATGCGGGCTTTGAGCGGTCGCAGGCGCTGATCGAGGCCGGGGTGGATATCGTGGTGATCGACACCGCCCATGGTCATTCTGAAGGGGTGGCGCGGGCGGTCGAACGGATCAAGCGGCTGTCCAATACCGTGCAGGTCATCGCGGGCAACGTCGCCACCGCGGAGGCCACCAGGGCGCTGATCGGCGCCGGCGCGGATGCGGTCAAGGTCGGGATTGGTCCGGGCAGCATCTGCACCACCCGGATCGTGGCGGGGGTCGGTGTGCCGCAACTGACCGCGATCATGGATTCGGCGCAAGCGGCGGGCGATGTGCCGGTGATTGCTGACGGCGGCATCAAATACTCCGGCGATTTTGCCAAGGCGATTGCGGCGGGGGCGTCTTGTGCGATGGTAGGCTCGGCGATTGCCGGGACCGATGAGAGCCCGGGTGAGATCATCCTGTGGCAGGGCCGCAGCTATAAAGCCTACCGTGGCATGGGGTCATTGGGGGCGATGGCGCGCGGGTCGGCCGACCGGTATTTCCAGCAAGACGCCGCGAGCGACAAGCTGGTGCCCGAAGGCATTGAAGGCCAGGTGCCCTACAAAGGCTCGGCCGCAGCGGTCATTCACCAGATGGTCGGCGGCCTGAGGGCGGCGATGGGCTACACCGGCAATGGCACGATCGCCGCGATGCGGGCGAACTGCGGCTTCGTGCGGATCACCGGGGCTGGGTTGAAGGAAAGCCATGTCCATGATGTGCAGATCACCCGCGAAAGCCCGAACTACCGGGTCGGATGATGCAGGTTTGGGCGCGCGGAGCAGGACGACCGCACCGGGTCACATTAGGCGCGCTTCGGTCAGCACCGGGCACGGCTGGTGGCACGACCGACCAAGGCGGCGAACGGCGGTCGGGTGGGGCTATCATATGACCCCGGCCGCCCGGGTTTCTGCGGCAATCGAAGTGCTCGACCTGATCCTGTCGGGCACCTCTGCTGAGATGGCCCTGACCAACTGGGGCCGGGGCCACCGGTTTGCCGGATCGGGTGACCGGGTGGCGATCAGGGACCAGGTTTTCGCGGCATTGCGGTGCCGTTCGTCGTTCGCGGCCTTGGGTGGCGGCTTGACCGGTCGCGGCTTGATGCTCGGGGCAATCCGCGCGTCAGATCAAGAGGTTGCGGCGATCTTCTCAGGTGAGGGCCATGCGCCTGCGCCAGTGGCCTGCGAACCCGGCACTATGCCTTCCGGCTATGCCGCGCTTGACTGCCCCGATTGGCTTGGCCCCCGGCTGCAAACCGCTTTGGGCGCGGATTTCGCCCCGGTGATGCATGCCATGCAAGCCCGCGCGCCGGTGTTTTTGCGGGTGAACACCGCCAAGGTGAAGCGCGCGGCGGCGATGGCGGCTTTGGCTGTGGAGGGAATCGGCACTGCCTCGGTGGATTGGGTGAAGACCGCGCTGCAAGTCACCGGGAACCCTCGCAAAATTCAGACCTGCCAGGCCTATCTGACGGGGTTGGTGGAACTGCAGGATGCCGCCTCGCAGGCCGTGGTCGAAGGCCTTTACCTCACCCCTGACGCCAAGGTGCTGGACTATTGCGCAGGCGGCGGTGGCAAAACGCTGGCGCTTGCGGCGCGCGGTGCCAAGGTCTGGGCGCATGACGCCAATCCGGCCCGCATGGCCGACCTACCCCGGCGCGCGGCCCGGGCAGACTTGCGGGTGATGATCACCGATAACCCCTTGGCAACAAAGCCTTACGACGTGATCCTCACAGATGTGCCCTGCTCTGGCTCCGGCGCATGGCGGCGCGATCCTGCCGGCAAATGGGCGCTGACCGAGACGCGTCTGGCGGAGTTGACCCGATTACAGGCGCAGATCCTCGACACCGTGGCCCCGCTCGTGCGCCACGGCGGCACGCTTGCTTATGCCACTTGCTCGCTGCTGACCGAGGAGAACGAGGCGCAGATTGCCGCGTTTCAGCTGCGCACCGCCGGTTTTACCCTGAAATCCACCCGCCGATTCTCACCGCTCACCGGCGGCGATGGCTTCTTTTTGGCAATTCTGGCGCGCGATTGACCGCGCAGGCACAACTCCGAGTTGTTTTTTCCTAAAAATCGGCTCACCATCCCCCGGCGGTTAATCCAGGCTTAACACTTCTGGCCCGCTATGGGCGCAAGGATGCATGCGGAGGGTTGAGGGTGATCGGTTCAGGGGCGGGGGTGACCAGCGCGTTTGACAGGCGGCCAAGGATGTCAGCCACCTTGTTGTTGCTGGCGGCGGCGGTGGCATCCTCGGTGGCCGGATTGCTGGCGCCGATGGCTTTGGCGCGCGCCGGGGCAATTGTTGCGGCAATGACCTTCGTTTTCCTGGTCCTTGGCCTTAAGATGCGCAGCCGGATCGCCCGCCAGGCCGAACTGCAGCGCCGCAGTCATCTGATGACGCTGGTCGGGCAAGATGCCACGCCCTGTTTCATGACCGACCGGGTCGGGCAAATCCACTACCAGAACAGCAGCGCCGAAACCCGGTTTCAGGCGCAAAACGGCGCCACTCTGGTCTCGGCGCTGACCCAGCATTTTGCCTCGCCGTCATCGGTTCTTTACCGTCTGCAGAACCGGGCGGGCCATACCGGGGCCGGGCGCGAAGATGTGGTGACCCGGCGCGGCCATACCCGGCTTTCGGTCCACCGGATCAGCGAAGACCGGTTTTTGTGGCGGCTGGAAGAGTTTCAGGACCGTGGCGGCACCTCGCGCGGGGCCGATGGCTTAAGTCTGCCGATGCTGACCGCCAACAAATCCGGCGTGGTCCTTTACACCAATGAGGCGATGCGCAGGCTGTTGGGCGGCAGGCCGAAACGGCTGGACCGGGTCTTTGCCAACCCGGCACTGCATTCGGGCGAAGAGGTCGAGGTGACCGGCATCGACGGCCCGGTGCGCGCAATTCTGGCAGAGGTCGATGGCCCCGGCGAACGGCGCGAGATTTACCTGCTTCCGGTGCCTGCCGGGGCGCCCATTGCCTCCGCTTTGGCCGATTTTGAAAACGTGCCGGTGCCTTTGGCCAAGTTCCTGCCCAACGGCCAGTTGACCCTGGCCAACGCCGCCGCCCGCACCATCCTGCATCTGGACGATGAACCGGGTGCCATGTTCCACGACCTGTTCGAAGGCCTCGGCCGACCGGTCGCCGACTGGCTGGATGATATCGTCAGCGAACGCAGCCCGTCGCGCTCTGAAATGCTGCGGGTCCGGCAGGTCGAGGGCGAAGTCTTTCTGCAGGTGACGCTGCGCCGGATTGTCGAACAGGGCCGGCCGATGGTTCTGGCGGTGTTGCAGGACGCAACTGCGCTCAAGACGCTGGAGGCGCAGTTTGTCCAAAGCCAGAAAATGCAGGCAATCGGCCAACTTGCAGGCGGTGTGGCGCATGACTTCAACAATCTTTTGACCGCCATCTCCGGCCACTGCGACCTGCTTCTGCTGCGCCATGACCGGGAAGATCCGGAATATGCCGATCTGGTACAGATCCACCAGAACGCCAACCGGGCCGCCGCTTTGGTCAGCCAGCTGCTGGCCTTCTCGCGCAAACAAACCCTGAAACCCGAACGGCTGGATCTGGAGGATGTGCTGTCTGACCTCGCCCATCTGCTCAACCGGCTGGTCGGCGAAAAAGTCCGGATGCAACTGAGCCATGCACAGGGTCTGGGGCCGATTCGCGCTGACAAGCGGCAGTTGGAACAGGTCCTGATGAACCTGGTGGTCAACGCGCGCGATGCCATGCCCGGCGGCGGCGTGATCCGGATCGACACCGAAAGCCTGACCCTGACCGAGCCTATGACCCGCGACCGCGCCACCGTGCCTGCGGGCGATTATGCGCTGATCCGGGTCTCGGACAGCGGTGTCGGCATTCCACCCGACCGTTTGCAGAAAATCTTTGAGCCGTTCTACACCACGAAAAAGCTGGGTGAGGGCACCGGGTTGGGCCTGTCCACCGCCTACGGCATCGTCAAACAATCCGGCGGTTTCATCTTTGTCGATTCGACGCCCGGTGAAGGTGCGGTGTTCCTGCTGTATTTCCCGATCCACGCCGGCCCCGCCGATGTCGTGCCAGAGGTGGTCAAGAAGGTCGTCCTGAAACAGGGCGAAGGGGTCGTTCTGCTGGTCGAGGATGAAGCCCCGGTCCGCGCCTTTGCCAGCCGTGCGCTGCGGATGCGCGGCTACACCGTGCTGGAGGCCGAAAGTGCCGAAGAGGCGCTGAAAGCGCTGGAGGATCCGACCCTGTCGGTCGATATCTTCGTGACCGACGTGGTGATGCCCGGCATGGATGGCCCGTCCTGGGTCAAACGCGCTTTGGAGGATCGGCCCAACGTCAAAGTCATCTTCGTCTCAGGCTATGCCGAAGAGGCTTTGTCCGAAACCCAGGCGCGGATTCCGAACTCGGTGTTCCTGCCCAAGCCGTTTTCGCTGGGTGATCTGACCGCGATGGTCCAGGGCCAGTTGCAATAGTCCGGTTGGGCGTCCGCGGGGTTGGCGCCGTCTGCGCAGGCCATCGATTCGCAAAGGCATCGCTGCGCCAAACCCGCGCAGGATCGAAAAAGCCCAACCAATCCCCAGATGCCGGTTTTGTTAAACCTTTCCTTAATCTTTCTCGCCAAGGATGGTTTGAGACGAATTTGATTGAAATGTTCTTGTTTTGATCGCAAGAGTACGAAACAAAGCAGGAACATTTCCAGTGATTGCCGCAAGATCGCGGCTGTGGAATAAGGGGATCAGAATGTCGGTTGCAAACCTCTTCGAACTGGACGGAAAGCCCGGGATGGACAAAAAAGACGCCGAACGCGCCGCCGAAAAGACCAAGGCGCTGGAATCCGCTTTGGCCCAGATCGAACGGCAGTTCGGCAAGGGCTCGATCATGAAGCTGGGCCAGAACAACCCGGTGATGGATGTTGAGGCGATCTCGACCGGATCTTTGGGTCTGGACATTGCCCTCGGCATCGGCGGTCTGCCGAAGGGGCGGATCATTGAAATCTACGGGCCGGAAAGCTCGGGCAAGACCACGCTGACCCTGCATGTGGTGGCCGAGGCGCAAAAGAATGGCGGCGTCTGCGCCTTTGTCGATGCGGAACACGCGCTTGACCCGCAATATGCCAAAAAACTGGGGGTCAATCTGGACGAACTGCTGATCAGCCAGCCCGACACCGGCGAACAGGCGCTGGAGATTGTCGATACTTTGGTCCGCTCCGGCGCTGTCACCACCATCGTGGTCGATTCGGTCGCGGCCTTGGTGCCGAAAGCCGAAATCGAGGGCGACATGGGCGATATGCAGATGGGGTCGCAGGCCCGGTTGATGAGCCAGGCGATGCGCAAACTGACCGCCTCGATCGGCCGTTCGAACTGCATGGTGATTTTCATCAACCAGATCCGGATGAAAATCGGCGTGATGTTCGGCTCGCCCGAAACCACCTCCGGTGGCAATGCGCTGAAGTTTTACGCGTCGGTCCGGCTCGACATCCGGCGCACCGGCTCGATCAAGGACCGCGATACGGTGATCGGCAATGCGACCCGGGTCAAGGTGGTGAAGAACAAGGTTTCGCCGCCGTTCAAAGAGGTCGAGTTTGACATCATGTTTGGCGAGGGCATCTCCAAAACCGGCGAGATCGTCGATCTGGGCGTCAAATGCGGTGTCGTGGAAAAATCCGGCAGCTGGTATTCCTACAAGGATGAGCGGATCGGGCAGGGCCGCGAAAACGCCAAACTGTTCTTGAAGAACAATCCCGCCATCGCCGCCGATATTGAAGAAAAGATCCGCGCCGCCTCCGGTCTGGATTTCTCGATGACTGGGGCTGAGCGCGAGGCGGTGGTCGACGAATAAGCCTGAGCTTGCCCCCAAAAACCGGCCGCTCCGAGCTTGGGGCGGCCGGTTTTGCATTCAGAATGGACAGGCTGGCACAGGCGGGCTAAACGAGGGGCCACCCAAGCGCCTTTAGCCAACAGGACCGAACAGCCCCATGCAATCGCTGAACGACATCCGCGCCACCTACCTCGATTTTTTCGCCCGCAATGGTCATAAAATCGTCGAGAGTTCGCCCCTTGTGCCGCGCAATGACCCGACCCTGATGTTCACCAATTCCGGCATGGTCCAGTTCAAAAACTGTTTCACCGGGGTCGAAACCCGGGATTACAAGCGGGCCACGACCGCGCAAAAATGCGTGCGGGCGGGTGGCAAGCACAATGACCTCGACAATGTCGGCTATACCGCGCGCCACCATACCTTCTTCGAAATGCTGGGAAATTTCAGCTTTGGTGACTATTTCAAGGACCAGGCGATTGCATTTGCGTGGGAATTGCTGACCAAGGACTTCGGCCTCAACAAGGACAAGCTGTGCGTCACGGTTTACCACACCGATGACGAGGCTGCGGCGATCTGGAAGAAAGTGGCCGGCCTTTCGGACGCCAAAATTATCCGGATCCCGTCTGACGACAACTTCTGGCGGATGGGTCCGACCGGTCCCTGTGGCCCCTGCACCGAGATTTTCTATGATCATGGCCCGCATATCTGGGGCGGCCCGCCCGGCTCGCCTGAGGAAAGTGGCGACCGGTTTATTGAAATTTGGAACAACGTGTTCATGCAAAATGAACAGTTGGCCGACGGCACACTGAAAACCCTCGACCTGCAGTCGATCGACACCGGCATGGGGCTGGAGCGGATCGGCGCTTTGCTGCAAGGCAAGCATGACAATTATGACACCGATCTGATGCGCGCCCTGATTGAGGCGTCGGCCCATGCCACTTCGACCGACCCGGATGGCGCGGGCAAAATTCACCACCGGGTGATTGCCGACCACCTGCGCGCGACCGCGTTCCTGATCGCCGACGGTGTCATGCCGTCCAACGAGGGGCGCGGCTATGTTTTGCGCCGGATCATGCGGCGTGCCATGCGTCATGCGCATATGTTGGGCGCAAAAGACCCGGTGATGTTCCGTCTGGTCAGCGCTTTGGTCCGCCAGATGGGGGCTGCTTACCCCGAATTGACCCGCGCCCAAAGCCTGATCGAGGCGACGTTGCGGCTGGAGGAAACTCGGTTCATCACCACTTTGGACCGGGGTTTGCGGCTATTGGACGACGAACTGGCCCGAATTCCCGCAGGGTCCGACCTGCCGGGGGCTGCCGCCTTCAAACTCTACGACACCTACGGTTTTCCGCTCGACCTGACCCAGGACGCTTTGCGCGAACAGGGCCGCGCGGTCGATGTGC
Organism: bacterium; assembly: GCA_043746955.1. GTDB lineage: Bacteria > Pseudomonadota > Alphaproteobacteria > Rhodobacterales > Rhodobacteraceae > Stagnihabitans. The sequence goes on from JAYTQA010000561.1 coordinate 8,662, forward strand.
GGGGTTTTGACGCGGCGATGGACGAACAGCGCAAGAAAGCCCGCGCGGCGTGGAGCGGTTCGGGCGACGCCAAGGACGCCAACATCTGGTTTGAACTGGCCGAGGCGCATGGGGTGACCGAATTTCTGGGCTATGACACCGAGGTCGCGGAGGGCCAGATCAACGCTTTGGTCCGCGACGGGGGCTCAGTAGGGTCGGCGGACCTCGGTTCCACCGTGCAGATCGTCGTCAACCAGACGCCGTTTTATGGCGAAAGTGGCGGCCAGGTCGGCGATCAGGGCTTCATTCGCAGCCAAACCGGGCTGGCGGAGGTGACCGACACCCGCAAAGCCGCCGGGGTTTTCATTCATGTCGCCCGCATTGTCGAAGGCACCATCCTCAAAGGGCAACCTGCGAAACTTGATGTAAGCCGTTCCAGACGCTCACAAATCCAGGCCAACCATTCTGCAACCCACTTGCTGAATGAAGCCCTTCGCCGCACTTTGGGCGATCATGTGGCGCAACGCGGCAGTCTGAACGCGCCCGACCGGTTGCGTTTTGACTTCGCGCATGGCCAGGCTACGACACCCGCCGAACTCGCTGCGGTCGAGGCCGAGGTCAACGGCCTGATCCGGCAGAACGCAGCGGTGGAAACCCGGATCATGACGCCGGATGACGCGCGGGCCTTGGGTGCGCAGGCGTTGTTTGGCGAGAAATATGGCGACGAAGTGCGCGTGGTTTCCATGGGCAGCCTTGACGGTTCGGGCAAGGGTGCGGATGGCAAAACCTATAGTCTTGAGCTGTGCGGCGGCACCCATGTGGCGCGGTTGGGCGAGATCGGGTCGTTCCTGATCCTGTCGGAAAGCGCGTCCGCCTCGGGCATTCGGCGGATTGAGGCGATCACGGGTGAGGCGGTTCTGCGCGACGTGCGGGCGAATTATGGCCATCTGGATGCGGCGGCGCAGGCTTTGGGCGCGCTGCCGGCCGAACTTGCCGGCCGGATCAAAGGGCTCATGACCGAACGCCGCGCCTTGCAGAATGAGGTCGCAAGCCTGCGCCGCGAGCTTGCGATCGGTGGCAAGGCTGGCGGGCCGGAGGTCAAGGAAATCAATGGGATAAGGTTGATAGCCCAAGTGCTGACCGGGGTTTCCGGCAAGGATCTGCCCGCGTTGATTGACGAGATGAAGCTGAAGCTTGGCTCGGGCGCTGTGGTTTTGATTGCCGATACCGGGGCCAAACCGGCGGTCGCTGCGGGGGTTACCGCCGACCTGACGGACCGGATCAGTGCTGTCACCCTCGTGAAGGCTGCGGCTGAGGCGATGGGCGGCAAGGGCGGCGGCGGCCGTCCCGATCTGGCGCAGGCCGGGGGTACGGATATTGCGCTGGCTGATCAGGCACTTAAAGCGGTCGAAGCCGCGCTGGAGGTTTAGATGCCCGCCGCTTTGTGGATCGCCCATGTCACGGTGACCAACCCGGACGCTTACGCCGAATATGCCAAGCGCGCGACGCTGGCGATAGCGGCGCATGGCGGGGTTTTTCTGGCCCGCGGCGGACGCTATGTCCAGTTGGAGGGCCGCGACCGTCCGCGCAATGTGGTGGCGCGGTTTGCCTCTTTGGAAAAGGCGGTCGAATGCTATCACTCTGCGGATTATCAGGCCGCGTTAACCTTTGCCAAGGGTGCCGCCGAGCGTGAACTGCTGGTGGTCGAAGAGGCGGAGTAGCGGGACGGGCAGACTGCCCATACCACCCAGCATTAAGAACCGGTCGCAAAGATCTGAAACTATTACTCTTTCCGGCTTTGCCGCTTGCGGTCGTTTGAATCCAGGAACCGCTTGCGCATCCGGATGTTCTTCGGCGTCACCTCGACCAGCTCGTCATCGTCGATATAGGCAATCGACTGTTCCAGCGACAGTTTGACCGGCGTGGTCAGCCGCACCGCCTCATCGGTGCCCGATGCCCGCACGTTGGTCAACTGCTTGCCGCGCAGGGCGTTCACTTCCAGATCGTTGTCGCGGTTATGCTCGCCGATGATCATGCCGCCGTAAATCTGTTCCTGCACGCCGATGAAGAAATGCCCGCGATCTTCCAGCTTCCACATCGCGTAGGCGACCGAAATCCCGCTGTCCATCGAGATCAGAACGCCCTGCCGCCGGCCCTCGATGGCACCCTTATGCGGGGTCCAGCCGTGGAAAACCCGGTTCAAGACGCCGGTGCCACGGGTGTCGGTCATGAACTGGCCGTGATAGCCGATCAGCCCGCGCGAGGGGACATGGGCGATGATCCGGGTCTTGCCGACACCGGCAGGCTTCATCTCGATCATGTCGCCTTTGCGCGGCCCGGTCAGCTTTTCAATCACCGCACCGGTATATTCGTCATCGACGTCGATGGTGACCTCTTCGACCGGCTCGCATTTCACGCCGTCCACCTCGCGGAAAATCACCCGGGGACGGCTGATCGACAGCTCAAAGCCTTCGCGGCGCATGTTTTCGATCAACACGCCCATCTGCAATTCGCCGCGCCCGGAGACTTCAAACGCATCGCCGCTGGGGGTATCGGCGACCTTGATCGCCACGTTGACTTCCTGCTCGCGCATCAGACGTTCGCGGATCACCCGGCTTTGGACTTTGGTGCCGTCTTTGCCGGCCTGCGGACTGTCGTTGATGCCAAAGGTCACGGTGATGGTCGGCGGGTCGATCGGTTGGGCGGGCAGTGCCACGTCAATTGAGGCATCGCACAAGGTATCCGACACGGTGGCCTTGCTCATCCCGGCGACCGTCACGATGTCGCCGGCCAAAGCCTCATCGACCGCCGTCATGTTGAGGCCGCGAAACGCCAGCACCTTGGTCACCCGGAAGCTTTCGATCTTCTCGCCGGTCCGGGTGATGGCTTTGAGATGGGTGCCAATGGTCAGACGGCCAGCTTCGATCCGGCCGGTCAGGATGCGGCCGATGAACGGGTCAGCCGAGAGCGTGGTCGCAAGCATCTGGAACGGTTCGCCCACGCGGCTGATCTGGCTTGGCGCCGGCACATGGCGCACGATCATGTCAAACAAAGCATCAAGGTTCTTGCGCGGCCCATCGAGGGATTCGTCGGCCCAGCCAGACCGGCCTGAGGCATAGATATGCGGGAAATCAAGCTGTTCGTCCGAAGCCCCGAGGTTGGCAAACAGGTCAAACACCTCGTTCAGCGCGCGGTCAGGTTCAGCGTCGGCCTTATCGACCTTGTTCAGCACCACAATCGGACGCAGCCCCAAAGCGAGCGCCTTGGCCAGCACGAATTTGGTCTGCGGCATCGGGCCTTCGGCGGCATCGACCAGCAGGCACACGCCATCGACCATGCTCAGGATCCGTTCAACCTCACCGCCAAAATCGGCGTGGCCGGGGGTGTCGACGATGTTGATCCGGATGCCGCTGTGTTCAACGCTGGTACACTTGGCCAGAATCGTAATGCCGCGTTCGCGTTCGATGTCATTGGAATCCATCGCGCGTTCAGAGACTTGCTGGCCTTCGCGGAACGCGCCCGACTGTTTCAGAAGCTCGTCAACCAGCGTGGTCTTGCCATGGTCGACGTGCGCGATAATGGCGATGTTGCGAAGCTCCATCGGGGAGGTCTCTTTCTTTTCGGTCGGGTTGGCGGCGTCCTACAGGACATGGGCCTGAAACGCCAGACCCCACAGCATAGGGCCGGCTACGCTTGCCGCGCTGCGGCGTAAATGATCAACAGGACGGCAAAAGCCTCGATAAAGCCATGCAGCGGCAGGGTTAACAGCTTGATTTGCAACAGGCTGTCCATGGTGTGAAACGACAGGATGCGCAGGGCCAGAACGGCGGTGATCAGCACCAGCCCGGTGAACAGCAGCCGGTTGGCGCGGATCAGGATCAGGCTGGCTGCGAAGCCTGCAGCCATCAGGCCCAGCACCAGATAGGTCAGATCGGCTTGTGGTGTGCGCCGTTCGGCATACCAACCTTGATAGCGCGCAACGCAGCGCCCGGTTTGGGTTGCGAAACTTTGCAGGTCGAGTTGTTTGTTCAAGGTCAGCACCAGCAGATAGCCCGCAGCGATCAGCCAGACCCACCGCCGGGTTTGCCCGAAGCGCAGGCCCGCCAAGACCGTGGCCACCGCGTAGCCTAGCGTCAGGCCGATCCGGTAGCCGTCATAGCCGTGCAAGCCGGGGTGCCACGACAAGGCCGCGCAGAACTGCAGCACGTGGTCGCGCTGGATCATGGCACCCCCAAACCCGCAGGCGTCAGCCGACCAGCGCCTGGTTCAGATACTCATCGACCTTTTCCAGATAGCCGATTGTGGTCAGCCATTTCTGATCCGGCCCGACCAGCAGGGCGAGGTCTTTGGTCATCCAGCCAGCCTCGACCGCATCGACCGTCACCTTTTCCAAGGTCTGGGCAAACCGCATCAGGGCTGCATTGTCGTCCAGCTTGGCCCGGTGTTTCAGGCCGCCGGTCCAGGCAAAGATCGAGGCGACCGAGTTGGTTGAGGTTTGCTGGCCCGCCTGATGCTGACGGAAGTGGCGGGTGACGGTGCCATGGGCGGCCTCCGCCTCGACAATCTTGCCATCGGGGGTCATCAGCACCGATGTCATCAACCCCAGCGAGCCAAAGCCCTGCGCCACGGTATCCGACTGCACATCGCCGTCATAATTCTTGCAGGCCCAGACATAACCGCCGGACCATTTCATCGCGGAGGCCACCATATCGTCGATCAGCCGGTGTTCGTAATGGATGCCCTTGGCTTTGAATTTGTCTTCAAATTCCTCGGCATAGACCTTGGCGAACAGATCCTTGAAGCGGCCGTCATAGGCCTTGAGGATGGTGTTCTTGGTCGACAGATAGACCGGCCAGCCCTTCAATAGCCCGTAGTTCAAGGACGACCGGGCAAAGTCGATGATGCTGTCATCGAGGTTGTACATGCCCATATAAACGCCAGCCGAGGGCGCAGAATAGACGTCGCGCTCAATCGTGGTGCCGTCGTTGCCGACGAATTTCATGGTCAGCTTGCCCGGCCCCGGAAAGTGGAAGTCGGTCGCGCGGTACTGGTCGCCAAAGGCGTGGCGGCCAATCACGATCGGCTTGGTCCAGCCCGGCACCAGACGCGGCACGTTCTGGCAGATGATCGGCTCGCGGAAAATCACCCCGCCCAGGATGTTGCGGATCGTGCCGTTCGGCGACTTCCACATCTGTTTGAGGTGAAACTCCTCGACCCGCTGCTCGTCCGGCGTGATGGTCGCGCATTTGACGCCGACCCCGTAGGTCTTGATCGCCTCGGCCGCATCGACCGTGACCTTGTCATTGGTGCGGTCACGCTCCTCGATCCCAAGGTCGTAATATTTCAGATCAATTTCCAGATAGGGCAGGATCAGCTTTTGCTTGATGAACGCCCAGATGATCCGGGTCATCTCATCGCCGTCGAGTTCAACGACCGGGTTGGCCACCTTGATCTTGGTCATCTAAAGGCCCTTTCCATCTGGGATTCGCTGGCGCGGTTCTAAAAGAATTCCCCCTTGAAGGGAAGCTGGTGTGCAACGGTATACCGCAAATCCAACCGGGCCCACTTGGCTTTCCGGCCAAGTTGCGCGATTGTATCCAGAAAATCAAACGGAGCAGGCAGCCTGATGCGCAAGCTATATCTTCATGTCGGTGTTCATCGGACCGGCACCACGTCGACCCAGCGGTTCTTGAAAGACAATTTTGTGCCGCTGTTGACCAAAGGCTATCTGTACCCGTTTCGCGTCAAGCGGCACGATGGCCAGATCCGGCGGCTGGTGAAAGGCGAAATGTCGGTCCACGACTTCGCGCTCGATCTGGAGCGCCGGGCCGACAGCCAGCAGTTTCCGATCAACTCCATCGTGATCAGCGATGAAGACATGTCGTTGATCCAGGATTTCAGCCTGTTCGCCGGGCTGGACGATATGTTTGACGTCAAGGTTGTCGTCTCGCTCAGGCGGCAGGATTTGTGGCTGGAAAGCTGGTATCTGCAAAACATCAAATGGCAGTGGAATCCGGGGCTGGCCCATTTGTCCTTTGCCGAATTCTTCAAGCGCCGCGCCGACTTTTTCTGGATCGACTATGCCGAACGTCTGGCGGAATATGAGTATTTGTTTGGTGCAGGTTGTGTGGTTGCTGGCGTCTTTGAACGTGAGGACATGCCCGAAGGCCCGATCCAGGCTTTCTTGCGCATGATTGGGATCGAGGATTTATCCGGCTTTGGCCCCTTTGTGCATCGCAACTCCTCGCTTTCCGCCTTGATGAGCGAGTTCATGCGCCAGATGCCGATGGATTCGATGGACGACCCTGAACGCACCCTGTTTGAGGCGGCCTGCATCGAGGTTGACCAGACGCTGGTCACCAACGGGTCAAAACTGGTGATGCCGCTGGCGCAACGGGTGATCACCATGGCCGATTATGCCGAGAGTAATCGTCTGACCGCACAGCGTTATATCGGGCGCGACACGCTGTTCCGCGAGCCGTTGCCCGATGCCGCAGAGCCTTTGGCCGATCAGGCGTTGCCTGAAAGGTCGCAAGAGGTGTTGGAACGCTTTGTCGGGCCGGTGTTTCAGAATTTGGCAAAGCTGATGACGACCAACCGGCTGGCACGTGAAAAGGCAACGCGAGACGCCCAGGCCAAGCCCGGTGCCGTGAAGAAAGTGCCGGGCGAGCCGCCCGCGAAGCCTGCAG
>JAYTQA010000562.1:0-5944 GCA_043746955.1 bacterium
GCTGCCGAACAGCGCAGCGAAGAAATGGCGGCGATGGAGGGGGTTTTGCACGCCCGCCGGACCGATGCGCGGATTGCCGATTGGTTGGACGCTGTCGACCCTGCCGATGAGGAGGCGCGCGCGCAGCTGCGGCTGATCCGGCGCAGTTTTGTGCGGGCGACCAAGGTGCCAACCGACTTGGCACAGGAGCTGGCGCGGGTCACCTCGATGGCGCAGGGCATTTGGGCCGAGGCGCGGGCCAATGACAAGGTCGAAGATTTTCTGCCGACATTGCAAGAGGTTATCGGTTTGCGGCGCCAGGAGGCTGCGTGTCTGGCGCAAGGCGGCGACCTCTATGACGCCCTCTTGGACGACTATGAACCGGGGGCCTCGGCGGAAAGTATCGGGGCGATGTTCGGGCGGATGCGACCTCGGCTGGTGGCCTTGCGCGAGGCGGTTTTGGCCAAGCCCGCGCCTGCCGCTTTGGTGGGCCGGTTTGGCGAGGCGGCGCAGATGCGCCTCGCGCGCGATCTGGGCAGCGCGTTTGATTATGACTGGAGCCGGGGCCGGCTGGATTTGGCGGTGCATCCGTTCAGTTCGGGGTCGGCATCGGATAGCCGGATCACCACACGGGTGGTCGAGACCGAACCATTCAACTGTATTTACTCGACAATTCATGAGGTTGGCCATTCCAGCTATGAGTTGAACATCGACCCGGATTACAAGCTGACCCCGCTTGGGCGCGGCGCGTCGATGGGCGTGCATGAAAGCCAAAGCCGGATTTATGAGAACCAGATTGGCCGGAGCCGCGGCTTTACCAGCTATCTTTTCACCGAAATGAAGGCGCGTTTTGACTTTGACCTGGCGAGTGCCGAGGCGTTTTATGCGGCGGTGAACCGGGTTCAAGCTGGCTATATCCGCGCGGAATCGGACGAAGTTCACTATAATCTGCACATCATGCTGCGGTTTGATCTGGAGCGTGCGCTGGTGCACGGTGATCTGGCGGTCGATGATCTGGAAGCGGCCTGGAACGACCGGTTCCTCACCGATTTTGGCGTGGCGGTCGACCGGCCCGCGCACGGGGTTTTGCAGGATGTGCATTGGTCGATCGGGCTGTTCGGCTACTTCCCGACCTATACTTTGGGCAATGTCTATGCGGGGTGCCTGTGGCAGGCCCTAAATCTAGCGGTGCCGGGGGTGCAGGCGCAACTTGCGCGCGGCGAAACCGGCGAGGCGGTCGGTTGGCTGCGCGAGAATTTGCAGCGCCATGGCGGGTTGCGCAGCCCGCGGGAAACCATCGCCCATGCCTGCGGCTTTGAACCCTCCGAAGAGCCGTTGCTCGGGTATCTGGAAGAAAAATTCCGCGGCTTGTACGGATTGTGAGGCTGGTCTGGGTTAAGGGCTTGCGAACGCTGGGTTAAACTTGGGGTTTGGCCGGAATGGCGCTGTAGGTTCTGCGTCGTTTTTGTGTAGTTTTTGCGTAGTTCATTTGTAGCTACAGACCGCGCGCTGGTCAGCCGTTAACCAAATCTTCCGAATCACAGCATAGCCTGGTGGCAAGCGGAGGTTTCGATGCCGTCAGGGCCAGCGTGGCGCACGTTTTTCAAGAAAGGCGGTGATCCCCTCGGCGGTGGCCGGGTGCAGGAGGTTTTGCACCATCGCGGCACCTGCGGTGGCATAGGCCTCATCCAGCGGCCCGGCAGTTTGGGCGGCGAAGGCGGATTTGCCGATGCTTAGGGCGCTTTGCAGTTTCTGGGCGAGGCTTTGGGCCAGCATCATGGTCTCGCTCTGCACCAACTCCGGGCTGGTGACCCGGTTGACCAGACCCAGGGTCTGGGCACGCGCGGCGGTCAGAAATTCGCCGGTGGCTGCGAGTTCGAAAGCGGCGGATCGCGGGATTTTGCGCGCCAGCGCAACCAGCGGCGTCGAACAGAACAGGCCGATGTTCACGCCGTTGACGCCGAAACGCGCAGCCTCGGATGCGACCACCAGGTCGCAGCTTGCGGCCAACTGGCAGCCTGCGGCGGTGGCGATACCCGCAACTTCCGCGATCACCGGTTGCGGCAGGGTGGTTATTTTCTGCATCACCGTGGCGCAAAGGCCGAAAAGTGCGGCGAAAGCTGCGCTGCCACCATCGGCGGCGCTGCGGGCGGCTTGGATTTCGCGCAAGTCGTGGCCGGCGCAAAACGCTTTGCCCTCGGCCCGCAGGATGACGACCCGAAGGGTTGGGTCGGCGGCTATCCGGTCAAGCTGGGTGTTCAGTGCGGTCAGCATCGCCATCGAAAGGGCGTTGAGCGAGCTGGGCTGGTTCAGGACCAGAATTGCCACCGGAGCCTTGTCGTCGCGGCGCAGGATATCGTCCATCGGGCCTCCGGAACTGCAGGGGTATCACCGGCGGCGCCATCATGGGCCGGGCCGGCAGCGCGCGACTTGCACAGCACCCGGGCGAACCCGCAGTCGGCCCCGCAGTCGGCCCCGCAGTCGGACCCGGTCGGGCGTGCCGCTAGGCTTGCACCTTGTTCAGCGAAAACTTGCCTTCGACCTGCGCGCCGCTTTCGATCATCAGGGTCGAATACTGCACATCGGCCTGAACCTCGGCCGAAGCCCGCAACGCAAAGCCGTGGGTCGCAACCGAACCGTCCAGCTTGCCGCGCACTTCGACATTCTCCGCCGACACGGTGCCCGAGACCCGACCCTCGGCCCCGACAATCAGGCCCTTCGAGGTGATGTTGCCCTCGATCTCACCCAACACCTCGATCGTGCCGGTCGAGGAGACCTCTCCGGTGATATGCAGATCGGCCGCGAGCACAGATTTGTTGGAGTTGCCCGGCGTGCGGGCAGGTGCGGTCAACGGCGGCGTGGTCGTCGGGTCGGCGGTTTTGCTGAACATGGCTTCGGTTCCTGAGAGGTTGTGGCGATAAGGACTGATAGGGGGCGGCGGGTCAAGAGGCGGATGGGCCGCACAAGTGTGAGGGGGCTGTTTCGCGCCAGAACCTGTCGCGCATGGGCCTGCAGACGCATCCGCCGACTGGTTGAGTGGGGCCTGACCTTATGCGGGAGGCGGGCCGATGGCAGGCGATCCATTCTTTCAACCGGTATCGGGCATGGATTTGCCGCGATTCGCCGGGGTGCCAACCTTCATGCGGCTGCCCTATGTCGGCTTTGACCACCCGAGGTTTGGCGAGGTGCAGATAGCGCTGGTCGGTGCCCCGTGGGATGGTGGCACGACCAACCGGCCCGGCGCGCGGCATGGGCCGCGGCAACTGCGCGATGTGTCGACGATGATCCGGGCCAAGAACGGGGCGACCTGGATCGCACCGTTCGAACTGGCGAATTGTGCGGATGTCGGCGACGTGGCGCCCAATCCGGCGGATCTGATGGATTCAATGGCCCGGATCGAGGGGTTTTATACCAGGCTCCGCGCGGCGGGGGTTTTGCCGTTGACCGGCGGCGGCGATCATCTGTGCACGCTGCCGATCTTGCGGGCACTGGGCAAAGGGCGGCCCTTGGGGTTGATCCAGTTCGACAGCCATACCGATTTGAACGACGTGTATTTCGGGACCGGCAAATACACCCATGGCACCCCGTTCCGGCGCGCGATCGAGGAGGGGCTGATCGACCCCAAACGCTATGTTCTGATCGGGATCCGGGGCACGGCTTATGGCCGCGACGATTGGGATTACGCCGCAGCGCACGGGATCCGGATCATCGGGATCGAGGAGTTTCATGCCCGCGCCGTAGCCGACGTGATGGCTGAGGCCCGCGGGATTGTCGGCGACGGCGCGACCTATGTAACCTATGACATTGATTTTGTTGACCCAACCTATGCTCCCGGCACCGGGACGCCGGAGGTTGGCGGGCCGAACAGTTGGGCTGCGTTGCAGGTGGCGCGCGCCCTGCGGGGATTGAACATCGTCGGCGCCGATCTGGTCGAAGTGTCGCCGCCGTTTGACATGGCGGGCGGGACGGCCTGGCTGGCGGTCAGTCTGATGTTCGAGATGCTCTGCGTGATGGCAGAACGGGTGGCCACGCAAAGCCTGGGGGCTGGCCGCCAGACCCCCAGGATATTTGGGCCAGAATGAAAGGCAGTAGGGTGATGCAGGCAGATATGATCCTCACCGGGGCGCGGGTTCTGACGATGGACAAGGCGCAGCCCCGGGCGGAGGCGGTGGCTATCGCCGGGGGCAAGATTATTGCGGTCGGCACGGTGGCGGAGGTGGCCGCACTGGCCGGGCCTGCGACCCGGGTGATTGCGGCCAAGGGCCGGACGCTGCTGCCGGGCTTTGTCGAGAGCCATCTGCATCTGGGCCTCGGCGGGTCGGAGTTGGTGCAGTTGCAACTGGGCGGGGTTTGCGGGTTTGACGCGGTGAAGGCGGCGTTTGCGGCATATGCCGCGCAAAACCCGGATGCGCCGGTGCTGATGGCGCAGGGCGCGGGCTATGAATGTCTGGGGGCGCCTGCGACGCGGGTGCTGCTGGATCAGATCATCGCCGATCGGCCAATTGCGATGATGGCGCCGGATCACCACACGCTCTGGGCCAATACGGCGGCGTTGCAGGCGAGCGGGCTGTTATATGGGGCCGCGATGCCACCGGGGCATGAGGTGGTGATCGGAAGCGATGGCACGGCTACCGGGGAGCTTCGCGAGTTTGAGGCGTTTGCGCCGGTGATTGCCCGCGCCGGGCTGAAGCGGCTCAATCTTGGGATTGCGACCGGGGCAGAGCCGGGGCCGACCACGCCGCAGGAGCGCGCCGAGGACAAGGCGCATTTTCTGCGCGGCCTTTCGCATTGTGCGGCGCATGGCATCACCTCGATGGTGAATATGGACGGCAACCGGTACACGCTGGAATTGCTGGCCGAGCTTTCGGCGGACGGCTTGCTGGGCGCGCGGGTCGTGGTGCCGTTCCATATGAAGCCGCAGATGGCGATGGCGGAACTGGAGCGGGCCTCTGCGATGGACCGGGATTTCCGCGGCGAGTGGGTCCGGTCCGGCTTTGTGAAAATGTTCATGGATGGGGTGGTCGATAGCCGCACCGCCTTCATGCTGCGGGATTATCCGGGGCTGCCGGGCCATCGGTCGGTGCCGCTGTTTGAAGCGGAACGCTTCAAGGCCATCTGTGCCGAGATCGACCGGCGCGGCTTGCAGATTGCTGTCCATTCGATTGGTGATGGGGCGGTCCGGCAGGTGATTGACGGGTATGAGGCGGCGCAGGTCAGGAACGGGGTGCGCGACAGCCGGCACCGGATCGAGCATATCGAGCTGATCGACAAGGCGGATATCCCCCGGATCGGCGCTTTGGGGATCACGGCGAGCGTGCAGCCGCCGCATCCGCCCGGTGCGATGGACTTTCCGCTGGAGCCGACCATGAGCACCTCGATCGGACGCGATCGCTGGGACGATGCCTATCTGTGCAAAACGCTGAAAGACCACGGCGCGCCTTTGGCTTTCGCCAGCGATTGGCCGGTCAGCGATGTCAGCGTGCTGCGCGGAATACAGGCCGCGCTGACGCGCAAGGCGTATGAGGGCGGTGTCGATCAACGGGTCGGCCTGATGGAAGTGTTGCACGCTTATACCGCCGGCGGGGCCTGGGCTGCCAAGCTGGAGCACATTACGGGGAGGATCCGCGTGGGGATGGCGGCGGATCTGGTGCTGATTGACGGCGATATCGAGGCGATTGCCCCGACTGACATGGGCGGGACGGGAATCGCTTTGACGGTGGCCGGTGGCAGAATAACCCATCAAATGCCGGGAATCCCTTGAGTTATCCACAAAAGCCCTGGGGTCAGTGGGCGGTATCGGGGTGCCGTCAGGTCTGGTTCGCGGCGGTTCACCGCCAAAAACCCAAGTTTTGTTGGGGCTGACAAAAAATCGTCATGTTGACTGTTTTTTTCTCTTGCTCCTTTTTTATTGTGGGCCTAGATAGCGGCTCACCGAAGCGCGAGTTTGGGTGACGGCGGCGGTGGT
>JAYTQA010000563.1:0-2230 GCA_043746955.1 bacterium
TGCAAACCCTGCATATGCACCGCATTATTGATGCCGATGATGGTACCCGTGTTCAACAGGCTGTCAAAATGGCTGGCAAGGTCGACACCCATTTTCGCCTCGATCCGGCCAGAGTTGGTGACGGTGTCGTAGACCGAAGTTGTCATGATCGCCGTGCCGTTGGTGACGGTGATCGCCCCGGCGTTGTCGAAATGCGCGGACACGATCGGCAGATCGATCGCCCCGCCGATGTTCAGCGCAGCCCCTGCGGTGTCACTGACGAACTGGCCGGTGGAGGTGATGGAAAACGTGGCAGTGTCGTCGACCGTCACCGAGTCAAGATAGACAAAGCCCGCGAAGGAAATCGCAGTCGGCCCGCCTGCGCCGACATCGGTAAAATCAGCGTCGGGCATCACGAGGCTGGCAGTGGGTGCCACGATCAGCCGGTCGCCGCTGTGCAGGCTGGAAAAGCCGAGCCAGGTGGTGTCATTGGTGATCAGATAGGTGGTCATGGGCGGGCTCCTAAAATCCTGTGCCGGAAATTAAGCTGATTTTAACCCAGTGGCCGGGTTTGACCTAGCAATGGTTGCATAGTTGATTAACCGGTTAAAATCCCGCCCGGTGGCGCGCGGTGTTTGACAGCACCGTCTGCCCCGGCTTGGTTCCGCGAGGGGGTTGCGTGCCCGGCGCGAAAAACCGCCAACGGCTTTTTGCGGCAGGCTTTAAACCCGGCCAGCGGCTCCGGTCGCCAAATCCCCCGGCCGAGTCGGGCTGTGCAGTTTAGTGCAGCGCAGGGTCGGTCACCGCCGGGTCAGTCACCGGAGGGTCAGTCACCACAGGGTCGGTCACCGGAGGGTACGGCAGCGCCGGGTCAGTCACCGCAAGATCGGGCAGGGCAGGCTGGGACACCGCAGGGTCGGGCAGGGCGGGCTGGGACACCGCAGGCTTGGACACCGCATCCTTGGACACCGCATCCTTGTACACCGCAGCCTTGGACACCGCAGGCTTGGGCACCGCAGGCTTGGGCTTGCCCGCCACGCTGGGGCCGGGTTTGGGGACCGAGAGTTTGTCAGGGAAGGCGCCGGCCTCGGTCAAAACCACCACATGGGTGCCGTCGGGGGCGCGTTGATACAGGTCGATCACGTCCTGGTTGATCATGCGGATGCAGCCAGAGGAGGCGTTGGTCCCGATGCTGTTCCATTCCGGGGTGCCGTGGATGCGGTAACCGTAGTCGACGCCGTTGGTCTTGAGGTACAAGGCGCGCGCGCCCAACGGGTTCTCCAAACCGCCCGGCTGACCGGTGCTGAATTTGGCAAGCTCGGGCCGCCGGACGATCATTTCCGGCGGTGGGGTCCAGATCGGCCAGTTGGTGCGGCCGGTGATATCGGCCTCGCCTGACCAGCCAAACCCGCTGCGACCAACGGCGATGCCGTAGCGCAGCGCCTGGCCCTTTTGGGTGACCAGGTACAGATGCTTGGTGGATGGGTCGATGATGATCGTGCCCGGCGGCTGGCTGGAGGGGTAGGCCACCTCTTGCCGCAGCATTTCGGGGTCAACCTTGTCGACCGGCACCGCAGGCACCGTAAAACCATTGTCGGGCACGGCGGCATAATGCGCATCTGGCGGGGTCAGGGGTGCCGTCAGATCTGCGCTTGAGACTGCGGGGGTGACGCCCGGCGTCAGCAGCGACGGCGGATCGCAAGCCGCAAGGGTCATTGCGACCAAGCCACCCAACACCCACCCGGTGCGTTGCACAAACTGACCCATCGTCACCCGCCCCGTTGCATTGCGCCGTTGGTGGGCTGCCGAAGATCAGGGCACCCGTTCGCGCCAAAAGGCTAACCCAACGACTGGCCAAGGTCAAAGCCCCAATGGTCAACGCCCCGATGGTCCATGCGCCGACGGTCAACCCAACAATCGTCAATGCGCCGACGGTCAAAGCCTCGATGGCCAACGCCCCGATGGTCGATGCCCCGATGGCCAACGCGCCGATGGTCCATGCCCCAATGGTCGATCCGCTGATGGTCTATGCCCCAAAGCCCCAAAACCTAGAGCAGGGTGCGGACCTGCCAAAGTTCGGGGAACAACTCGACCTCCAGCATCCGTTTGAGGTAGCCTGCCCCCGAAGTGCCACCGGTGCCGCGCTTCATGCCGATTACCCTTGTCACCGTGGTCAGGTGGTTGAACCGCCAGCGGCGGAAGTAATCTTCGAAATCCACCAGCTTTTCGGCCATCTCATAAGCCTCCCAAT
>JAYTQA010000564.1:0-5940 GCA_043746955.1 bacterium
TCGAGGACGGCGAATTCGTCGTGATGCTGGGCCCGTCCGGCTGCGGCAAGACCACGATGCTGCGCGCGATTGCGGGGCTCGAAAAGATCAGCTCGGGCACCATCACCATCGACGGGCGCGCGGTGCAGGACCTCAGGGCTTCGGACCGCGATATCGCCTTCGTGTTCCAGTCCTTCTCGCTTTATCCGCACATGACGGTGGAGGAGAACATCGCCTTCCCGCTGCGCGCAACCCGGATTTCGCGGTCCGAGCGCGAGCAAGCGGTCAAGGAGGTCGCCAAGGTTCTGGGCATCGAACGTCTGCTTTCGCGCCGACCCTCGGCGCTGTCGGGCGGCGACATGCAGCGCGTCGCCATCGGCCGCGCCCTGGTGCGCAGGCCCAAGGCGCTCTTGATGGACGAACCGATCGGCTCGCTGGACGCCAAGCTGCGCGAGCAGATGCGGGCTGAGATCAAGCGGCTGCACATCGCGCGCAACTCGACCAGCGTCTACGTCACCCACGATCAAGTCGAAGCTATGTCGCTGGCTGACAGGATGATCGTCATGCACAAGGGGATCATGCAGCAGGTCGGTGCGCCGGACGAGGTTTATCTGCATCCTGCCAACCTGTATGTTGCGCAGTTCGTGGGCTCGCCGGTGATGAACGTAACGGACGTGGCCATCGAGGGCGCGGGAACTGACGCCGTACTGCGGATTGGCGGCACGGCAGCCTTCCGGGTGCCATCCGCCACCGTCGCCCACCTGAACGGCGCGCCCGCCAAGCTCGGCATCCGGCCCGAAGCACTGATCCTGTCGCACGCGCCGGGCGAAGGCTTCATTGCGACCGAAACCACCAATGTGGAGCCGCTGGGCAGTCACGACATCGTCGATGTGCGGGTCGGCGACGAGACTCTGCGCGCGCGCTGCGCCTCCGGCTTTGTGCATGGCGAAGGTGCCAAGGTGTGGATCGCGCTCGACCCGCAGCGTGTCCATTTCTTCGATGCCGCCAGCGGCTTGTCACTTAGGAGGTTCCTCTGATGGCGCGCATTGAGCTTCAGAATGTTACGGTACGCTTCGGCGGCACACGGGCGCTCAAAGACCTTAGTCTGACGGTCGAGGATGGCGAATTCTTCGTCCTGCTCGGGCGGACCGGCGCTGGCAAGACAACGACCCTGCGCGCAATCGCGGGCCTGGAAAAGCCCGATGCGGGCCGGGTGCTGATTGGCGACAACGATGTCAGCGGCTGGAGTGTGGCCGAGCGTGACGTGGCGCTGGTCCTGCAGCAATATTCGCTTTATCCGCGCCTGACCGTGCGGGGAAATCTGGAATTTCCTCTGAAGATCCGCGGCCTGACTGCCGATCAGATCGCAAGACGGGTCGAACAGGCCGCGCGCACCTTGCAGATCACGCCGCTTTTGGACCGCAAGGTTGAACGCCTGTCGGGCGGCGAGATGCAGCGCGTGTCGATTGGCCGCGCTATCGTGCGCGACCCGGCGGTGTTTTTGATGGATGAACCGCTCTCGGCGCTCGACGCCAAGCTGCGCGAAACGCTGCGCGTGGAACTGAAAAGCCTGCATCGGAATCTGGGCGCGACGTTCCTATACGTGACCCATGATCAGGTTGAGGCGATGTCGATGGGCGACAAGATCGGCGTGCTCCGCTCCGGCCGGCTGGTGCAGGTCGGCACGCCGTCCGACATCTACGAGCGGCCGGTGAACACCTTTGTTGCGCGGTCGGTCGGCTCGCCGCCGATGAACCTGATCGAAGGCCGGCTTGCCAGCGGCCGGGCCGAGGTAAACGGCTTCGCCCTGCCGGTGCAGGCGGCGAACGGCACCGAGACTGCCCGGGTTTTCGGGGTTCGGCCAGAGAACCTGGTGCTGGAGCCCGGCGCCCCGGCGGAGGCGCGCGTCTTCGACATCGAGGATCAGGGGGTCATCAAGATCCTCGCCCTCGACATGGGCGACACCAGGCTGCACGCGACGGTTCCGGCCGGCACAAAAGTCAACCGCGACGAGGTGATCCGGTTCGGCTGGAAGCCCGAAAAGGTGCTGACCTTCGACCGCGAGACCGGCATCAATCTCGGCCTCGCCTGACACCTCCGGCAGGGGCCGGGCGGTAAACCCCGGCGGCTCACGGACCCGGTGATGATCTTTGAGGCCCTTGCCAAAGGCCGCCCTTACGCTCCGCAATACTTCGACCTCAGCCTGACCGCTACACCGCGAGCAATGCGCCCAACTGTTCCACCACCGTCACCGACACCAGATCATCCGCCGCAAACCCTACGCTCACCTCAAATGCCCCGGCCTCGACCCGCCATTGCCCAACGGTCACGTCAAAGAACGCAAAGGCCCGCGCATCCAGCGCAATCTGGACCTCTAGGCTTGCTCCCGCCGCCAAATGCAGCTTGGCAAACCCTTTCAACTCCTTGACCGGACGTGGCACCGAGGCTTCCAGATCGCCCACATAAACCTGCACCACGGTGGATCCCGCCCGTGCCCCGGTGTTGGTCACCGTCGCCGTCACGCCTGATCCGTCCACCGCCACATCCGACAGCGCAAAGCTGGCATACGACAGCCCATGGCCAAAGGCGAACAGCGGCTCGGTCCCCACCCGGTCATAGTGGCGATAGCCGATGAACACGCCCTCCTGGTACCGCACATGGCCGTTAAGTCCCGGATAAATCTCGCGATCCTGGCTATGCGTCGGGTTATGCGCCCAAAGCTTCGGGAAGGTCTGGGCCAGCCGCCCGCCCGGTTCGGCAGCGCCTAACAGCACATCGGCAATGGCATTGCCCGCCTCTTGCCCGGGATACCACGCCTGCAAAATCGCTGGCGCCGCGTCAATCCATGGCATCTCGACCGGCCCGCCGGTTTGCAGCACGATCACCGTCTGCGGGTTGGCCGCCAGCACGGCCGCCACCAGTTCATCCTGCCGCCCCGGCAAGCCGATCCCGTCAAGGTCCGACCCTTCGGTATCCCACTCGCCACTGCGTCCGACAAACACCACCGCCCGGTCGGCAGCACCTGCCACCCGCGCCGCCTCGGCAATCTCGGCATCGCCCATCGGCTTGCCAATCCCGACGCGAATGCCGGAAAAAACCAGATTGTCGGCCGGTTTGTTGCAAAACTCCACGGTCACCAGATGCGCCCGACCCGCTTCGAGCACAACCTCACCAACCACCTCATCGCAACCCTCCTCAAAGAAGGTGCGGCCCTTTTTCCAACCATCCCAAGCATTTGCAATCAGATGGCCATCGACAAAGACCTTGGAATAGCCGGCGGCAAACACCCCAACCCGGTGCAGCCCCGAAGCCTCCGGCGTGAAACTGCCGGTCACCCGCGCCGAGAAATTGACCGGATCAACTTTGCCCCCGCCGAGCGGTGGAATCCAAAACGCCATGAAATCCGTCAAAGTCTCGCTATGAACTGGTAAGCCCTGCGCGACCTTGCCTGAAAAAAACTCGACCTTGAAATCACCGATCAGCATCGGCTCAAACCGCTGATTGCTGCAACCCGGCGCATAGGTCAGCGCCGCCGCCCCGAGCGCGTTCACCAGCCCATCCCATGGCGAGACCCTGTAATACGGGTTCAACTGCGCCGACCCGCCGCCCATGATCTGCGCCACTTTCGCATTCGGGCCGATCACCGCAATAGTACCCTTGCGCGCCAAGGGCAAAAGCCCGTCATTCTTCAGCAAAACCGCACCCGCAGCCCCGGCCCGGCGGATCAAAGCCCGATGCTCCGGCCGGTCCTCGGCAACCTCAAGATGCGCCCGGTGATCGTCCAACGACCCCACCCGCGCCATCAGTTGCAGCATGTTGCGCGCCCGCTCGCGCACCTTAGCCTCGCTGACAAACCCGGCCTTGACCGCCGCCACCAGCTTGTAGCCCCGGTCCCGCGAAGGGCCCGGCATCTCCAGATCCATCCCGGCATTCACCGTGGGTTCGGTGGAGCGCGAGCCAAACCAATCGGACATAACCACCCCGTCATAGTCCCAGTCCTCGCGCAGCACTTTGGTCAAAAGCCAATGGTTTTCAGCGGCATAAACCCCATTCACCTTGTTGTACGACGACATGATCCCCCAGGTCTTGCCCCGCTTCACCGCCGCTTCAAACGGCACCAGATAGACCTCCCGCAAAGTCCGCTCATCAATATCGGACGACATCGTGGTCCGCTCAATCTCGCTTTCATTGCCGGCGAAATGCTTGATCGTCGCCGAAATCCCCTGGCCCTGGAGCCCCTGAATATAGCCAACCGCCAGTTCCCCGGTCAGGAACGGATCCTCGGAATAGCACTCAAAATTCCGACCATTGGTCACCGAACGTTGAATGTTGCAGGTCGGCGCTAGCGAAACATGCGCGCCCTTCGACTTCACCTCCTCCGCCAAAGCCTTGCCAATTTCGCGCGCCAGCGCAGGATCCCAGGTCGCCCCCAGCGCGATCCCGACCGGAAACGCCGCCGACTTGACGCCCCCCACCAGCGAGCCGCCGCCCCGCGCCCCGTTCGGCCCGTCCGTCACCCGCAGCCAGCCGGTCCCAAGCCGCGCATTGCCCGCCACCGACCAGAAATCTGCCCCCGACAGGATCACAACCTGCTCCTCAAGGCTCATCGCGTCCAAAATCGGTTCAATATCCTGCATGTCATCCCCCCAAAGTTTAGCGGCCTCGTCTGCGAATCTGCACAGAAAAGCAAGTCTATAACGTTATAGGACCCTAGCCATCCCCGCCACCGCTGGCTACCCTGCCCCGAAAGAGGAGCGTAAAATGACCGTCCACATCGGTGCCAAGCCCGGCGACATCGCGGAAACCGTGCTGTTACCCGGCGACCCCTACCGCGCCCGCTGGGCTGCCGAAACCTACCTCGAAAACCCGGTTCTGGTGAACGAAGTGCGCGGAATGCTGGGCTATACCGGCAGCTGGCACGGCCACCCGGTCACCATCCACGGCTCCGGCATGGGAATGCCCTCGATGTCGATCTACGCCAACGAACTGATCCGCGATTATAATTGCCAAACACTCGTTCGGATTGGTAGCGCCGGTGCTCTGCAACCCCACGTCAAGGTCCGCGACGTTGTGTTGGCCCAGACCGCCTCGACAAACGGATCCCCGTCGCGCAGCATCTTCAAGGAACTGAACTTCGCCCCTTGCGCCGATTTTGGCCTGTTGAGTGCCGCGCATAGCGCCGCCCAGAAAATCGGCGTCCCGGTCCATGTCGGCGGCATCTACTCCTCCGACACGTTCTACGATGAACGCCAGGACCTTTCCGAACAACTTCAACGCCATGGCACGCTATGTGTCGAGATGGAGGCGGCGGAGCTTTACACTCTGGCTGCCCGCTACCAACGCCGCGCCCTTGCGGTGCTGACGATCTCCGACCATATCCTGACCCATGAGGCCTTGCCAGCCGACCAACGCGAACGATCATTCGGCGCAATGGTAGAAGTGGCGCTTTCGGCCGCCTTCGCCTGAAAATCCCCGCTTCATCCGACCGATTCCCGGGGGTTTAGTGCGCTGCGCCCCCGAGATACAGAACGGATATTCGCTATGGATGGGCCGACCGGAACGGGGATCTATCGAGGTCTGAAAAGCTCTGCTGATCGAACCGCGATCACCGTCATATCGTGGCGCAACGGTTGATCGGTCACAACCAGATCATACTGCGCGACACTCAAGCCGCCGATCTGGCCGGTCGCCAGTGCCAAAATGGCACAATCTTCGGCAACCTGCCCGGCCTGTTGCAGCCACACTTGCGGGCGCGGCAGGCTTCGCGCGGACATCACATTGAAATCTTCTGACGGTGCGGTCACACCTGCGACTTGGACCAGAATATCGCCCGAAAAACGCACCGGCTGCAACGGCAAAGCCTGACAATGCAACCCCTCGCCCACCAGGGTAAATCCCGGCCCGGACAGCACCGTCAAGTTCCGCTTTATCCCGGGAAAAAGCGAAAATGGCCCGTCCTCC
>JAYTQA010000565.1:0-2227 GCA_043746955.1 bacterium
TTCGTAATACGAAAATACCGCGATAAACCGCGACTGCGTGCCAGTGCAGGTCGTCACCTTGTGCAGGGTGTTCTTGCCTTTGAAGATGTTGAGCGTCCCAGCCCGCAGGGTATAACCCTTGACCTGAGGGTCGCGCCCCTGCAGCACCGCCGCCACACCGTCATAATTGGGATCGGCGTCGCTGCGCAAATCGCGGCGGTACAGAAATTCGCCGCCACCCGACGGTTCTTGCAGCAGCAAGGTCGTGGTGAACTCCGACCGGTCAAAGTGCCAGTTGAGCGCCTCGCCATCGCCGTAGCGCATGATGTTCAGCCGGGCCAAAGGGTCGGTCATGGTGAACAGGCTGGTCTTGCCCAGCACCGCTGCCAGAAAAATCGCCAGCTGCGGCCAATTGTAAATCCAGTCCACCACGGTCGCCTCCAACTGGTCGCCACAGACGGTGTGGTTGATCGTGTCCACGGTTTTGAGCGCCGGATGGTCCAGCGCCAGCCCCGGCACGTCTTTGCGGAAATAGATGTTGTGGGTGCGTTTGTGCAGGAAGGACAGCCGCTCCATGACCGGGCCCACTTCGGCCATGGCTTTGGTAATCGCCGCGGGCCGCATCAGGCCCTCAAGGTTGCACATCCCCTTCGCTGCCATGCTGGCCTGGGCCGCGCCGACCATCGCCGCCCAAGCCGCGCTGCCCGGCTGGTCCAGTGGATAACGGTCGAGGTCAAGAATGTCGCGCATGGGGCCTCCAGCCGGATGGGGATGGGCCAAGGTGATCCGGGTTTGGGCGCAGGGCAAGGGGGCAAACCTCTTATCCGACGCGCCTTCCACCAACCCGAACGCCCCGCAGCGCCGCCACCTTGGTCAGCCGCGACAGCCTTATCACCTGCGCGCTCAGGCTCGGTTGCAGGCGACCCGGTCCGCCAGCCCGGTTGTCAGCGCAGGTGCAAAGGTCACCGTCGCCCCCAGATCGCCCCAGAGGTCATTTGGCGTCAGCGCTGCATCCCGCACGGCCAAGGGCACATGGTCTGACGACAAAATGTCCAGCAAATCCCGCGGCGCCAGACCCTGGACCGCCACGTTGCCCAAATGCGACCTGGCCGGGATCAGGTACGGCGCGCCCCTCATCACGGCAATGCCATGGGTGCTACCGGTCTGCGCAGCCGCCACCGAGTGGGAAATTGGGCGTCACTAGTCGCAAGCGCCATGCCGCGCCCAACTGGCAACCTGCCCTGCCGTGCGGGCATCTTGGCTGGCGAACGCAGCGCCCTACCGCCGTATCTTTGCCACCGCAGCCGCCTCATGCGCTTGCCCAAGGCCTGCCAGACAAAGCTTGTTGGCAGGCCATGGTTCAGAAAATCCGCCTCCGGCAGCCCGTGCTTGCCGCGCGCACAATGGTGCGCTGTGTCCGTTCGCGGAGTTCGCACTGGCCGGGCCTATGGTCTATCAGTCTGGCGCTGCCGATACCATCGTCGGGGCCAAACTCCGCCCGGTCCCGATGCGGTTGTTGGAACCCACCTCTGCCCGAAGATGCAGAAAATCGGTGCTTCGCAAAGCATTTTGCTGCAGTTGGGCTTCGATCTATCCGCCAGCAGCTGCGCATTTTTGTCACCAGCCGCCTGATTCTTTGACACAATCGACCCCACCCGCAGCGCGTCAAACACCGTGGCGATCCCGGTGTAGGCAATCACGCCATCCAACCTGCGGATCGACCCCGGGATCACCGCGTCGGCTACACCCAGCTTCGTAATTGCAGGGATGAGTTCGGTCGTGCAAGGCCCTTGAAGTTGCGATGATTTCTGTCACATGCCCGTGGCAAAACTGGGATAAGTGCGCCACGATGGACCAGATGAAGCGCTACGCCGTCTATTACGCGCCTGAACCGGGCGCTTTCGCCGATGCCGCCACAAGCTGGCTGGGCTGGGACCCGGTTTTAGGCCGCAGCGCGGTGCAACCTGACGTTGGCCTGAACCTTGCGGCCCTCACCTCGGAGCCGCGTAAATATGGCTTTCATGGCACGATCAAAGCGCCCTTCCGGTTGGTCGATGGTGGGAATTTTGCCACCCTGTCCGAGGCCATAGGCGCCTTGGCCCAAACCCTGCCAGTTGTCGAAATGCCTGGCCTCGAGATCCTGACGCTGGACGGTTTTCTTGCCCTGACCCCGACCGGCGACACCACAGCACTGCTGGACCTCGCCGCCAAAGTTGTGGGCAACCTCGAACCCCTGCGCGCGCCTTTG
>JAYTQA010000566.1:0-2227 GCA_043746955.1 bacterium
CGGTTGAAAAGCGCATCAAGGACAAGCTGAAAACCGACCGCGCCCGGATTCAGGTCGGGCGAATCTCGGGCTTTGGCCTGTTGGAAATGTCGCGACAGCGCCTGCGCCCCGGCATGTTGGAATCGACGACTCAGCCCTGCGCGCATTGCCATGGCACTGGGTTGATCCGGTCGGATGACAGCCTTGGCTTGCAGGTTTTGCGCGCCTTGGAAGAAGAAGGCACCCGCAAACGCAGCAAAGAGGTACTTTTGAAAGCGCCGGTTGGCATCGTCAACTTCCTGTTCAACCAGAAGCGCGAGCATTTGGGGTTGATCGAAGCGCGCTACGGCATGTCGGTGCGGATCGAGGCCGATCCGATGATGATCAGCCCGGATTACCTGATCGAAAAGTTCAAGACCGCCACCCGCATGGTGCCGGAAACCGCACCGGTCATCTCTGGCAACGCCAGCCTGATGGGGGCGGCCGTGATCGAGGAGGACGAGGAGGACGTCCTTGACGAGGAGTTGGAGGACGACGTCGAAGCCGATGACCCGGAGGACGAGGCCGAGAATGAGGCGACCTCCGCGACCGGCACCGCCACGACCGCCGGGGCCAAGAAAAAGCGGCGGCGTCGGCGCAAGAAAAAGCCGGGCTCCGGTTTTGGCAATGGCACCACAGCGCCCACCGATGCAGGTGATGAAGCTGACGAGGCTGCGACGCCGGAGCTTGACCGCGCTCTGTCGGCCCCTGACGGGACACTGGCTGAACCGGAAGCTACCCAAGCCGAGGCTGAGCCAATGACTAGGCCAGAGTCTGCGGCACAGACTGCGGCACCGACTGCGGCACAGACTGCGGCACAGACTGCGGCAGAGTCCGCCCTCGAGGCAGCGCCGGTCAGAAAGGCCACAACCCGGTCGCGCGGCACTGCCGTCAAACCGGACGCCAAACCTGCCGCCCCAAAGGCGCCTGCCGCCAAAAAAACCCCGCGTGGCAAGCCAGCCGTGGCCGACCCCGCAGCGCGCGGACCTGTGGCAGAGGCCGACGTTTCCGCCGATGTGCCCGCAGCCAAGGCACCCGCCCGGACGCGCACCTCTGCCAGCCGGTCACGGGCCGCCGCCAGCAAGGCTGCGGCTGAGGCGGAACCTGCAACGCTGCACCTAGCAGAGGTCACCCCGGTTGCCGTCGAGGCTGGCCCCGTGGTCGGACCTGTGCTGGCATCGGTGGTATCCTCTCAACCAATCCTGATCCCGGAACCTGCTGAAGCGGCTGGCCGCGAGGCGGAGGTTGAGGATCCGAACAAACCCAAGCGCAAAGGCTGGTGGTCTTCGGGCCGCTAACCGCTCGATTGCAAACCCTAACGCCCGGAGCCCGCAAAGCTCCGGGCGTTTGATTGCAGCCTCACACCCGGATCAGATGCAGGGTGACCGGGCCGGCCTCACGCGCCTCAAGATACGCATGCCCGGCTTCACTGCAGAAATGCGGCAAGTCTATCCGCGCCATCGCATCGGTCGCGCGCACACACAAAATCTGGCCCTGAGCCATCGCCAGCAGCCGCTTGCGCGCCTTCAACACCGGCAAGGGGCACAAGAGCCCCTCGCAATCCAGCTCGACATCCCACATCGGCAGCCCTCCGCGTCACGAGCTTAGCGAAAAACCCGCGCAAACACCACACGGCGAGTTGTCCGGTTGCCTGATGACGCAGCGCCACAAACCCGCTAAGGACGACCTATGTTTGGCATCAACATCCTGGACGCAAGCCTGTTGCCCGCCGCTTTGGTGGCGCTGGCCGCTGGCATCCTGTCATTCCTGTCGCCCTGCGTGCTGCCCATTGTGCCGCCGTACCTGGCCTATATGTCCGGCATCAGCGTGGGGGAGTTGAAATCCAGCCGCAAAGCTTTGCTCGCCGCGTGCTTTTTCGTCCTCGGCCTGTCGACGGTATTCCTGCTCATGGGGGCCGCGTCCTCGGCGTTTGGCAGCTTTTTCCTTGCCCGGTCACAGACTTTCGCCACCCTGTCGGCCATCGTGGTGATGATCTTCGGCGCGCATTTCGTTGGGATTTTCCGGCTGAAATTCCTCGATCGGGATCTTCGGATTGACGCGGGCGACCAGGGCGGTTCGGCGCTGGGGGCCTATGTCCTTGGACTTGCCTTCGCGTTCGGCTGGACGCCCTGCATCGGCCCGCAACTGGGGGCGATCCTGACCATCGCCGCCCAAGGCGGCTCGGTCGGGCGCGGCACGGCCCTGCTGG
>JAYTQA010000567.1:0-2226 GCA_043746955.1 bacterium
TCGAGGCAGACGATCACCTCCGCGCCGTCCGGCACCATATCCACCGCCCGCCATACGCCATCGCGCGCGACCTCGCCGCCGGGGACAAACGCCACCCCCCAGTCGAGCGCATCCTGCACGTCTGACGGCCGCGCTGACCCGATCCCGCGCTGTCCGACCTGAATGATCCGCTCGACATGGCCCATCTCGGAGGCCCGCCGCATGGTGGAGGATAAGCCAAACCGCTCGCCCTCCACCTCACCCCGCCAGTCGATATGCGCGTCGATCTGCAGGATGGTAAAACTGCGCCCCCGGGCGCCAAACGCCTCCAGCATCGGGATCGGCAGTGAGTCGTCGCCACCAATCAACACCGGCACCGCCCCCGCATCCAACACCTGTCCGATCGCGCCAAAGATCCGCGCCCGGTTGCCCGCCGCATCATCCAAGTCCTGCGGCAGGTCGCCCGCATCCACCGCCACCACGCCGTCCGGCAAAACCGGCCCGCCCAGATCGAAGTTCACATGGCCCAGTGCCGCCCCATAAGCGACCCCCGCAGCCCGGATCGCCTGCGGCCCGGTGGCACAGTAAAACCCCACGCTTGGATAAGGCGTGCACCCCGAGGCCCCGATCAGCACGATATCCGCCTGCACCCGCGACAGGTCGCGACACTCCGCTAGCCCAAAGAACGTCCCCGCATGCCCCGCGCCAAACATCTCCGCCAAACTCGCCATAGGACCTCCTGCTTTGGTGGCAAGGATTGCCGCAACCAACCCGTCTGGCAACAGCGAAGGCGTACCGGCCTGTCAATTTGGCCGCCGAACCGGACCGCCCTGCGCCCGCAATATCGCGTCCGTCTTGCCAAGGGCTGGGCAACGCGCGCAAGCTGTGGGCAGCGAAAGGGTGGCACAATGCAGGTTCAGACCTTGGAAGCCACCATCCTCGCCAGTCCCCTGCTCCGCATCATTTGGAACAATTGGGGTGCTCTGGACCTCCCCGACTGCTGGCTGGTGGCGGGATGCCTTGCGCAGACGGTCTGGAACAACCGGTTCGGATTGCCTGCGGCCCATGGCATTTCGGACATCGACATCGTCTATTTCGACCCTTCAGACCGGTCAGCCGAAACCGAAGCCCGACATTCCAACCGCATCCGTGAGGTTTTTTCTCACCTGCCCGTCTGGCTGGACGTGAAGAACCAGGCGCGGGTTCACCTGTGGTACGAAAGTAAGTTTGGCTACCCGATTGCGCCCTATGGGTCGGGCAAAGACGCCATCAACAGCTTTCCCACCACGGCCACCGCCGTTGGAATCCGTCCAAACGGCAACGGTCTGGAACTTCACGCCCGGTTCGGCCTCGACGATCTGCTGAGCGGAACCGTCAGGGCGAACAAGACGCAAATCCGGCGTTCGAATTATGAGGCCAAGGTCGCCAAATGGACCCAACACTGGCCAGACCTTCGCGTGGTCGGTTGGGATGACCCAGCATAAGGGGGCTGCCGGTGTCGATCACAGCCCCCCCCAAATGCAAAAAGGCACCCCTTGAGGTGCCCTTTGCCGCCCCGGTCTTGCGACCGTTCAGGAAGCCTTGGTGATGAACCCGACCGCGTCGCCAAAGGTCTGGATGGTTTCGGCCGCGTCATCCGGAATCTCGATCCCGAACTCTTCTTCGAAAGCCATGACCAACTCGACGGTGTCGAGGCTGTCCGCCCCCAGATCGTCGATGAACGAGGCGTTCTCGGTCACCTTGTCGGCTTCCACACCCAGATGCTCGATGACGATCTTCTTAACGCGATCAGCGATGTCGCTCATTTCTTTTCCTCTGTCGTTGGGGTTGCCCCCGTTCGTTTTATGCCCGCATAGGCGGTGGTCCCGGATCGGGGTCCCAGCCAATCATAGCCGGGTTATTCCGTTCGCGCCTATAGCAAGGGTCAGCGGCTAAGGCAAACTGTTTCCCATCGGAACCCTGGCACCGCAAAGCGTGGGGCCAAAAACCGGCGGCCGGCTTTCCGAGCCGGTCCCGCGCCACACTGCCCCCCACACCGACCGCCACACCGACCGCCGCACCGACCGCCACACCAAGCCTAGATCATCGCCATCCCACCGTTGACATGCAAAGTGGCCCCGGTCACATAGCCCGCCTCAACCGAAGCCAGATACAGCACCGCCGCCGCAATCTCGCCAGGCTCACCCATCCGCCCGGCCGGCACCGCTGTCAGAATCCGCGCCTTCTGGTCATCGGTCAGTTTGCCGG
>JAYTQA010000568.1:0-2225 GCA_043746955.1 bacterium
GGGTTGGACCGGGATTTGGGTTTGGTCGAGATGACCGGCGCGCGCTATCACGCCGACCAGATC
Organism: bacterium; assembly: GCA_043746955.1. Taxonomy (GTDB): domain Bacteria; phylum Pseudomonadota; class Alphaproteobacteria; order Rhodobacterales; family Rhodobacteraceae; genus Stagnihabitans. Next base: position 64 of record JAYTQA010000568.1, read on the forward strand.
ACCACGGCGGCGGCTTTGCCTTCGCTGGTGCGGGCGAAAGAGCGGGGTCTGGATGTCACGGCGGGGGTGTCGATCCATCATCTGACGCTGAACGACTTTGACGTGGGCGATTACCGGACCTTCTTCAAGCTGACGCCGCCCTTGCGGAGTGAGGATGACCGGTTAGCCATGGTGCAGGCGCTGGCGGAGGGCGTGATTGACGTCGTGGCCAGCTTCCACACGCCTGCCGATGAGGAATCGAAGCGCTTGCCGTTTGAGGAGGCGGCTTCGGGGGCGGTGGGGTTGCAGACCTTGCTGCCGGCGGCGATGCGGCTGGTGCATGCGGGGGATATTGATTTGGCCACACTGTGGCGGGCGTTGTCGCTGAACCCTGCGAACCGGCTGGGGTTGCCGCAGGGAAGGTTGGCAGAGGGTGCGCCTGCCGATCTGGTGCTGTTCGACCCCGATGCGCCGTTTTTGCTGGACCGTTTCAAGCTGGCGTCAAAGTCGAAGAACACGCCGTTTGACGGGCAGCGGATGGAGGGTAAGGTGCTGGCAACCTGGGTGGCGGGCGTTCAGGTTTACGCGGGTCAATAGGGGACGGGTTAGGCGATGCCGGTTATTGCGACATCACAGGGGCTGCTGGTTCTGATCGGGGTGTTGGCCTATTTGCTGGGGTCGATCCCGTTTGGCGTGGTGATCACGCGGGCGATGGGCCTGGGTGATCTTCGCGCGATTGGGTCCGGGAATATTGGCGCCACCAATGTTTTGCGGACCGGGAACAAGGGCGCGGCATTGGCCACCCTTTTGCTGGATGCGGCCAAGGGCGGCGTGGCAGTTCTGCTGGCCCGGCAGGTCGCCGGCGAGGATGCGGCGCAACTGGCGGCGCTCTGCAGCTTTCTGGGCCATCTGTTCCCGGTCTGGCTGAAGTTTCGCGGCGGCAAGGGGGTGGCGACCTTCCTGGGCGCGATGATTGCGCTGGATTGGCGGGTGGGGCTCGCCTGTTGTGCAACCTGGGCTGCGACGGCGGCGGTGACGCGGATTTCCTCGCTGTCGGCACTCGTGGCGGCGGCACTGGCGACGTTATGGCTGGTGGTGTTCCGGGATGGCCAGATCCTGCTGTTGACCGTGACGCTGACCCTGCTGATCTATTGGAAACATTGGCCCAATCTGGAGCGGATCAAGTCCGGGACAGAACCGAAGATTGGCGCGCAGAAATAGGCCGATCGCCCGCCCTTATGACCTGAGGGCGGCGCGTGATTTTGGGACAAGTCTGCCACCTTGCCCCGAAAAGGCAACCGGTCCACATGTGGACACTTTTCGAAATCATTTAGAATCAATGGGTTGACTTTTTTCGTTCATTTTTCGTTAACCAAGGAGATAGCCGTCACCCGAAAACGCAACCTGGGTTGAGGCCGTTTGGTCCAAAAGCATCCTGATCTAAAGGCTCGCGGCCAGATAGATTTTACTGAGGTCGCCCTGCCATTCACCGGTGTAGAGGTCCAGCCAGCGGTCGGCTTGGGTTTTTTCGGTGGCCAGACTTTGCACGAGGGGGGCGAGCAGGCGTTGCTCGTCCAGACCGCGGGCGGTGAGGCCTGCATGCGACAGGCCAACGGCGGCGCGGGCGAGGTCGAGGAGTTTGACGCCGTTGGCCTCGCCTTGCAGGGCGGAGGTCGAGGCGGCGATCCGCAGGGCCTCGCGGGTTTCGGTGTCGAAACCTTTCACCAGATCCCATGCGGCATCGAGGGCTACTTGGTCGTACATCAGGCCGACCCAGAAGGCGGGCAGCGCGTTGATATGGGCTTGATCGCCACAATCGGCGCCGCGCATTTCGATGTATTTCTTGACGCGCGCCTCGGGGAAAACCGTCGTCATATGATCGGCCCAGTCGGACAGGGTGGGCTTTTCGCCCGGCAGGGCTGGCAGTTTCCCGTTCAGGAAATCGCGGAAGCTTTGGCCCAAAGCGTTGATATATTTGCCATCGCGGTAGACGAAATACATCGGCACATCCAACACCCAATCGACGTAAGCCTGAAAGCCGAAGCCCGGATCGAAGGCGAAGGGCAGCATGCCGGTGCGGGAATTATCAAGGCCGCGCCAGATGCGGGAGCGCCAGCTTTTATGGCCGTTGAGTTTGCCGTCGAAAAATGGGCTGCTGGCAAACAGCGCGGTTGCCACCGGTT
>JAYTQA010000569.1:0-5930 GCA_043746955.1 bacterium
TCGGCACGGGAGGCATCGACCCGAGGCAGGTCAAGGTGGGTGTCAAGGTGCGAGCGGCCATGGCCGGGCATATGCTTGACCACCGGCAGAACGCCGCCCGCCAAAAGACCATCGGCCACGGCGCGGGCAACGTTAGAAACCTCAAGCGGATCAGCGCCATAGCAGCGGTTCTTAAGGAACGGATGGGTCACTGCGGTGACCAGGTCGCCGACCGGGGCGCAATCGGCATCAATCCCAACCGCGCGCAGTTCGCAGGCTATGATCTGATAGCGCAGTTCCATCGCGCGGGCGGCATGGGCGCCGGCGGCGATAACGAAATCCAACGGCGGGGTCCATTCGCGCCAATCGGGCGCGCGCAGGCGTTGGACCCGACCACCCTCCTGATCCACCAGGATCGGCACATCGCGGCCCACGGCCGCGCGCAAATCGGCAGTCAGACGCGAAAGTTGCGCAGGGTTGGCCACATTGCGGGCAAACAGGATGAAACCGAACGGGTCATAGTCACGGAAGAACGCCGCTTCCGCCACCCCAAGAACCAGCCCCGCACAGCCAAAGATCGCGGCACCGGAACCGACCCCAGTCATTTTGGCGTGCTCATCTTTGCGCGACCGGGATGCAATCGGATTGCTGCGCTTGCAGGGCGGCACAAAAGCGGCGGGCGTCATCTTCATTGGCAAAGCCGTAAGCGCGCAGGCGGTAGAAGGTGCGTCCGCCGCTGGTCGCAGGCTGGATCACCATCGCCTTGCCGGTCATCAACTCGCCGAAGCTGACCTGAAGTTCCGCGAATTTGGCCCGGGCGAGTTCGGGGGATTCGAACGGGCCAAGTTGCGCCAGACGGGTGCCAAGGGCGATGGTGACGGGGTCAATCTCCTTGGCTGCGGCAGGAGTTTGGGCTGACACGGCCTGCACTTTGGTCGGCAGGCCATTTGCCGCCGCAGCCAGCGGGCGCGGCTGCGGGCGGACCGAGCGGCGCATGGCGTTGGGGTCAGATGGCACGATGGTCGCCACCGCATCCGCCACGCTCATATCGGGCGTGGTGCTACCCGAAATGCTCAGCGCCGGCGCGGGCAGGCCGTTGTCCTGCGCAGGTGCCGTCGCAGACGCCGTTGTCGGCCCCGTTGTCAGGGCGGCGGTGGCAGGCGGCACCGCCATCGGCAGATCGGCTGGTTGCAAGGTGACGGCCAAGGGCGCCAGGGTGATCTGATCGGCGGGTTTGGCCGAGGTGCCGACTGCGGCAATCGCATTGACCGTCAGCCCTTGATTGAGCGCCTGCACGCCGCCCGGATCGGCGGGTGCTGTCCGCATTGCGCCTGCAACCGCGCGCATCACCGGCACGCCGGTCACATCGCGCACCGCAAGCTTGTAGCCCCAAAACCCAAGGCCCAGCACCAAAGACACCGAACACGCGGCCCCGGCCAAATTGACCCAGCGCCGCGCCCGCAACGCCAGACCGGGCCCTGCGTCAGACGGGCCATACCCGCCCGAGTCGTACTCGTCGTAGTTGAAATCTGCCATGTCGCCTCACTTGCACGTTCGGTACATTGCCGCCCGCGCTTTTTCCTGCTCGATCCGCCTGCCCGTGCCGGGGCGCGCTGTTCAGCGCATTTCCTCAACCGGTGTGACGCCCAAGATAGCCAATCCCGCCGCAATCACAACGCCCGTTGCGCGGGCAAGGGCGATTTTCGCCGAAGTTGTGGCGGCATTGCCCTCTTGGTAGAACCGCAGGCGGGTGTCGTCGTTGCCCCGGTTCCACAACCCATGGAATTCTGACGCCAGTTCATAAAGGAAAAACGCGATCCGATGCGGCTCGTTGCCCTTCGCCGCAATCTCGACCTCACGCGGCCATTCGGCGATTTGTTGCGCCATATCGATCTCAGCCGGATGGGACAGCTGGGTGAGGTCGGCCTTGGCGAGGGCCGCATCCGACACGTCGATGCCTGCGGCCACCGCTTTGCGCAGCACCGAGTTGATCCTTGCATTGGCGTATTGCACATAGAACACCGGATTGTCTTTGGATTGCTCCAGCACGCGGGCGAAGTCGAAGTCCAAGGCCACGTCGTTCTTGCGGGTCAGCATCATGAAGCGCGTCACATCCGCGCCCGCCTGTTCGACCACATCGCGCAGGGTGACAAAGGTGCCCGCCCGCTTGGACATCTTGAACGGTTCGCCGTTCTTGAAAAGCTTGACCAACTGGATCAGTTTGATCTCCAACGCGACTTTGCCATGCGACAGGGCGGACACCGCTGCCTTCATCCGCTTGACATAGCCGCCGTGGTCGGCGCCCAGAATGTCGATCAACTCGTCAAAGCCGCGCTGGACCTTGTCATAATGATAGGCGATGTCGGGGGCGAAATAAGTCCAGGAGCCGTCGGATTTCATCACCGGGCGGTCGACATCGTCGCCATGCGCGGTAGAGCGGAACAGGGTCTGCTTGCGCGGCTCCCAATCGTCCAGAGTCTTGCCCTTCGGCGGTTCCAGATAGCCTTCGTAGATCAGCCCCTGATCGCGCAGGGTCTGGATCGCGGCCTCGATCTTGCCGGTGCCGTAGAGGGCCTTTTCAGAGGAATACACATCCATCCGGACACCCAACTGCGCCAGATCATTCCGGATTTCCTGCATCATCATGGCAGAGGCGAAGTCGCGCAGGGGGGCCAGCCAGACCGATTCGGGCTGGTTCAGCAAGGTGTCAGCGTATTTGGCCTTCAGCGCCTCGCCGACCGGGACCAGATAATCGCCGGGGTAGAGCCCCTCGCGGATTTCAGGCTCCAGCCCGTTGGCCTCGCGGTAACGTTCAAAAGCCGACCGGGCGAGCACATCAACCTGCGCGCCGCCATCGTTGATGTAGTATTCGCGGGTGACGGTCCAGCCGGCAAAGGCCAGCAGGTTTGAAAGCGCGTCGCCGACCACAGCGCCGCGCACATGGCCGACATGCATCGGGCCGGTCGGGTTGGCCGAGACAAATTCGACGTTGACCTTGCGGCCCGCCCCGGCGTTCGAGCGGCCAAAATCGGCACCATCCTGCAAAGCGGCTTTCACCACCCCCTGCCAGACGAGGTTCGACAGCCGCAGGTTGAGAAAGCCCGGGCCAGCCACTTCGGCGGCACTGATCCGGGGGTCTTGGGCCAGCCGGGCGGCAAGCGCCTCGGCAATCAGGCGCGGCACCTGGCCTGCGGGCTTGGCCAGTACCATTGCGGCATTGGTCGCCATATCGCCATGTGCCTGATCGCGCGGCGGTTCCACGGTCACATTGCCAAGGTCGAGGCCGTGCGGAAGTTGACCCGCGTCAGCCATCGCCCCCAGTTCAGCCACGACCAGCGCGCGGATATCGGCAAAGAGATTCATCTGATCAAATCCTGTCTCATGGCTTTGGGGGATGCCAGACGGGATGGCTCAGGTCAAGCTTGGGAGCTGCGGACAAGCAAAAGGGCCGCAGCCTTACGCAGGCGCGGCCCTTGAATATTCGCGAGGTTTCAGGCTTTGGGCGGGGTGGCTTTGGGCAGGGTGGCGGCGGTCGGGGTGACGGCTGCCGGGTTGGTCCGCAGGTAATGCGTCTCGCGCGAGCCAAAGAACATCGTCATCACCGCCCCCAACAGCCACCAGAGCGGCTGCGGCATGGCCGCCAGCGCCTGCATCTGGACCTCGAACCATGGCGGGTTGATCCCGGCCACCACGAAAACCGCCAGCGTCCCCAGCGCCATCAACGGGCGCGGCAGGCGGTTCAGCGCATCGATCAGGTGGTTGTAGCCGACCTGCCCTGACTTGGTCGTTGGCTGAAACTGCGGCATCGGCCCGGCAGCGCCAGAGGTCAGATCCTCGGCCGCAGCTTCAACCTGGGTCACGATCTGGGTCATATCCATCATGGGTTCCTTTCATCTGGTTGTCATTTGGTCCAGGCTGCCACGCGCGCCTGATGTTGGGCATCGGTCAAACATAGTTCGGGCGAGATGAAGCTTTCGGCCCGGGTGATCCAGCCGCCCTTGCCGCCCGCGCGGCTGCACGCGAATTTGCGGCTCGCCGGGCGGGCGTCGGCCAGCGCGTAGTAAAAGTCGCGCCGCGCAATGCCATAGCGGTCGACCAGCGCCTGCGCGCCCTTGGCCGCCTCGGTCACGGCGGCTGCCATCGTGGCGGGGCCAAGGACACCATCATCGGTCACCGGATAGCCGCAGGCTTTCAGCACCCGCTGCAACAGCTTCACCGCCATGGCACCCGCGTTGACATACATATCAAACACCGAAGGTTGCAGCGCATCCGGCAGCCGCGACAGGCCGGGTCGGTCGAAATATTGGCTGAGGAAAATCTCGACCGCGTCATCGGTGGTCAAGGCGCGCACATCGGCCACATCGATGCGACCATCGTGGTTCACATCATGGGCGAGCGCGCGCAAGGTGCCGATGGTGACACCGTGGTTGGTGGCCCCGCCCGGATCGGCGGGGTCGTTCACAAAGCCGCCCTCGCGGGCAACAATCTCGGTAGCAATCTGACGGACGTTTGGCATAGGCCCCCCGGTGGTTTGACCGGGGCCAAGCTGTGCCGAAAAGGTTAATGCCGGTTAACCGCAGCGCACGCAAAAGGCAGCCAGTCAGACGCCCGCGCCCGATAGTGCTGCGCTGTCAGGAACCGGGAGCCTTATACATTCCCTGCGCCTTCAAGGCGTCGATCACCTCTTTGGGCATGTATTTCTCGTCATGCTTGGCAAGGATTTCGGTCGCCACAAAGGTGCCATCCTGCATCTGGCCCATAGCGATAACCCCCGCACCCTCGGCAAACAGGTCGGGCAAAACACCTTTATAGGCGACCGGCACCGTGGTTTTGGTGTCGGTGACCTTGAAAGTGATCGTATTGCCCTGGTTGCGGATCAATGACCCGACCGCCACCAGCCCACCCAGCCGGAACACTTCACCGGGGTGCGGCGGCTCGGTCGAGACTTGGGTGGGCGAGCGGAAAAAGTTGATCCCGTCCTGCATCGCATAACCGATCAGCGCGGTGGACAGCGCCAGCGCCCCAAAGGCCACGACGATAATCTGGATCCGTCGCGTCTTTTTCAGCCCTTTAAGTCCGGCCATTTCGTCCTCATCTTAAAAATCGGCCGCATCCCGGAATCGGGCCTCACGGGAACATCGGCGCCAGCAGCAGGCCCATGGTCTCGGCCAGCCCCAGCATCAGGTTGGCGTTCTGGACCGCCTGACCCGAGGAGCCTTTGGTGAGGTTGTCCAATACCGCAACCACCACGCTGCGTCCCGGCAGACGGTCGCCGATCACGCCGATATGACAGAAGTTCGAACCGCCGATGTCGCGGGTTGACGGCAAGAGGCCAAACGGCAGCACGCGCAGGAAGGCTTCGCTGGCATAGGCCTCGGTCAGCGTCTGATGCACCTGAGCCGGATCGCCCTTCACGTAAACCGTCGCCAAAATTCCCCGGTTCATCGGCAACAGATGCGGCGTGAACTGCACCCGCACCGGACGACCGGCGATTTTGGAGAATTCCTGATCGAACTCGCCCAGGTGCCGGTGGGTGCCGCCCGCCGCATAGGGATGGGTGCCGCCCGACAATTCGGCGTGGAGCAAGCTCTCCTTGGCCGACCGCCCTGCCCCGCTGACCCCGGCCTTCAGGTCGATCACGATTGAGTCCAGATCAATCACGCCCGCCGCAATCAACGGGCGCAGCGCAAACTGCCCGGTGGCGGCATTGCAGCCGGTGCCCGCCACCAGCCGCGCCGTGGCAATCTCTGCCCGGTAAAACTCGGTCAGGCCATAGACCGCCTCGGCCTGCAATGCGGGCTGGTTGTGTGGCTGGCCGTACCATTTGGCATATTCCGCCGCATCGCGCAGCCGGAAGTCGGCGGACAGGTCGACGATCTTCAAATCGCGCGGCAAGGCGGCCACGACCGCTTGGCTGGTGCCATGCGGCAGCGCACAAAAGCACAGGTCGA
>JAYTQA010000570.1:0-5922 GCA_043746955.1 bacterium
TGGAACAGCCCGGCATGGGTGGCGGCAAAGGTGAGATAACCCTGACAGGTGCCGTTCAGGCGGGCGCGGGGGTCGGGGCCGGCAGCCTCACGCGCCGCATGAAGCATGTCGGCAAAGGTGCGAAACGCGCGGGCGGCGATGGCGGTCAAAAGGCCGGGCAGGCCGTCGAAATGGTGGGCCGGGGCGGCATGGGACACGCCCGCGCGGGCCGCCGCACGGCGCAGCGTCAGGTTTGCCATGCCACCTTCCGCGAGCAGGGCGATTCCGGCGCTGATCAAAGCATCGCGCAGGCCAGCCGGTTCAGGCGCAGGTTCAGGCGCAGGTTCACCCGTCCGCTCAGGCGCGGGTTCACCCGTCGGTTCATTGGCGGGTTCACGCGCGGTTTCACGCGTCGGCTCAAGCGCGGGTTCACTTGTAATTCCAGTCATGACACCAGCCTCGCGGACCCGCTTGACAGTGTCAAGTCGATCTGGCAATTTGCATAAACTTTACACTGTCAAGGAGACTTTCATGCCACGTCCCGCCTACTACGTCTTTGCGGCTTTCAGCCTGATCATCGCCCTGGTGTCCTTGCGGGCCCTGGTCTTGCCGCTGCCGCTGGTGATGCCCGGCATGGCGCATTTTCTGACCGAGGCACCGTTGCGGATGTGGGCGCATATTCTCGGCGGGCCCATGGCGCTGGCGCTGGCCCCGGTGCAATTGTCCGACCGGATCCGGGCGCGCTGGCCAAGCTTGCACCGCTGGTCGGGGCGCATCTATGGGTTGGCGGTTCTGGTGGCCGGGCTGGCCGGGCTGACGCTGGCCCCCGCGTCTGAGGCGACCTGGTTTGCCCGGTCAGGCTTTATGGTGCTGGCACTCGGCTGGCTGGGCAGCACCGGGATCGGGATTTTCTATGCGATGCGCGGCGCTACCGCGCAGCATCGCTGGTGGATGAAACGCTCGATTGCCCTGACCTTTGCGGCGGTGACCTTGCGGATCATGATGGCGCCGCTGATGGCAGTCGGCTGGACCGTGGCCGAGACCTACAACATCACCGCCTGGGGCGCGTGGCTGTTCAACCTAGCCGTGCTGGAATGGTGGGACCGCCGCCGCGTGCTGCGGCTGGCGTAGGCCGTGCCGGGCTGCTGTGCCATCGACGGGAGCGGGCGCAGGGATTGGTAGCCTCGACCATAACCTTGGCAGAGAATGCTCTACCCCTAAGCTACGCCTGCACTCCGCTTATGGCGAGGAATTGAGACGGCGCGGCGGTGCAAGCAAGACCTGCGCCGCCGCTCAGGCTTCCGCAATCAGCGCGATGGAGATTTTCATGCCCTTGGGACGGATCGGCAGCTTGGCCAGATATCGGGCGGGCGGATCGACCGGAAAGCTTTTGCCCCACACCTCATTCATGCCGACAAAGTCGGATTCCTCGCCCAGAATAACCGTCGCACTGACGGCTTGGGCCAAGGACGAGCCCGCCGATCGCAAGATCACTTCGATGTTGCGCAGGCATTGGGTGGTTTGGTCCTGAATCGTCACGCCCACCACGTCGCCGGTTTTCGCATCGAACGGCCCTTGGCCCGAAACAAAGATCAGCCCGTTGGATTTGACCGCCTGACTGTAGCCCGCCAGCGGTTTGGGCGCGGCGGCGCTGTGAATGATTTCCTTGGCCATTGAAGTGCTCCCAATTGATAAATTGGTCCAACCTGCACCGCAATCCGCCAAAAGTCACCCAAGTTTGCAGCCGCTATTCAAACTCCACCAGCAAATCCTTTGCCTCGATCTGGCTGCCGGGGTGGACGTGCAGCGCCTTGACCGTGCCCGCGCGTTCGGCGTGGATACCGGTTTCCATCTTCATCGCCTCGATCGTCAGCATCAGATCGCCCGCGTTGACCTTCTGGCCGACGGTAATCCCGATCGAGGCAATCGCGCCCGGCATCGGGGCGCCGACATGGGCCGGGTTGCCCTCAGCCGCTTTGGGTTTGGCGGCGGTCTTGCCCTTGATCGCGCGGTTCGGCACCCGGATCACCCGGGGCTGGCCGTTGAGTTCAAAGAACACCCGCACGTCGCCGTCTTCGGTCGTCTCGCCGACGGCTTGCAGACGAATCTCAAGGGTCTTGCCGGGGTCAATCTCGGCGCTGATCTCTTCACCGGCTTCCATGCCGTAAAAGAAGGTCTTGGTCGGCAGGATCCGCACCGGGCCATAGGCGCGGTGGCGGCCCAGGTAGTCGAGGAAAACCTTGGGGTACATGAGATATCCGTTCAGGTCTTCATCGTCGATCTTGTAGCCGTCAAGGTCGCGTTCCAGTTTGGCGCGGGTGGCTTCAAGATCGACAGCGGCCAAGCTTTTGCCGGGGCGTTCGGTCAGGGCCGCCTCGCCCTTCAGCACCTTTTTCTGGATACCGGCCGGCCAGCCGCCGTGGGGTTGGCCGATGTTGCCTTTCAGCATGTCGGCGACCGATTCAGGGAAGGCTACCTCCACGCTCGGGTCTTCGACCTGTGTGCGGCTGAGGTTTTGCGCCACCATCATCAGGGCCATGTCGCCCACGACTTTGGACGACGGCGTGACCTTGACGATATCGCCAAACATCTGGTTGGCGTCGGCATAGGCTTGGGCGACCTCGTGCCAGCGTTCTTCAAGCCCCAAGCTGCGGGCCTGAGCCTTGAGGTTGGTGAACTGACCGCCGGGCATCTCATGCAGATAGACCTCGGAGGCCGGCGCAGGCAGCCCACTTTCAAACGCCGCATACTGGCCGCGCACCGCTTCCCAGTAGTTGGAAATCTCACGAATGGCGGCGATATCAAGGCCGGTGTCCCGGTCGGTGTGGCGCAGGGCCTCGACGATGGAACCCAGACAGGGCTGCGAAGTGCCACCGCTAAAGGCGTCCATCGCGGCATCGACCGCATCCACCCCGGCGTCACAGGCTGTAAGGATGGTGGCGGCTGCGGCCCCCGAAGTGTCATGGGTGTGGAAATGGACCGGCAGGCCGACCTCTTGCTTGAGGGTTTTGACCAACAGGCGGGCGGCGGCCGGTTTCAACAGGCCCGCCATATCTTTGAGGCCGAGGATATGGGCTCCGGCGGCTTTCAATTCCTTGGCCAGATCGACATAGTATTTCAGGTTGTATTTGGCCCGGTTCGGGTCGAGCATATCGCCGGTATAGCAGAAGGTGCCTTCGCAGACCTTGTTGGCCTCCAGCACCGCATCCATCGCGACGCGCATGTTTTCGACCCAGTTGAGGCTGTCAAAAACCCGGAACACATCGACACCGGACAGGGCCGCCTGCTTGACGAACGCCTGCACCACATTGTCGGGGTAGTTGGTATAACCGACCCCGTTGGAGGCGCGCAGCAGCATCTGGGTCATCAGGTTGGGCATCACCGCCCGCAGATCGCGCAGGCGCTGCCACGGGCATTCCTGCAAGAAGCGGTAGGCCACATCGAAGGTCGCACCCCCCCAGCATTCGACGCTGAAAAGCTGCGACAGGTTGGCGGCATAGGCCGGGGCGACCTTGATCATGTCGAACGACCGCATCCGGGTGGCGAGCAGCGACTGATGGCCGTCGCGCATCGTGGTGTCGGTGATCAGGACTTTTTTCTGCTTCAGCATCCAGTCGGCAACGGCTTGGGGACCCTTTTGTTCCAGCAGGTTGCGGGTGCCCATCAGGGCCTCGGCACCCACCCGGGGCTTGGGGGGGCGGGCCTTGCGGGCTTCGGCATGGGGCTTCGGGCGGCCAGCGGTTTCGGGGTGACCGTTGACGGTGATGTCGGCGATATAGGTCAGGATTTTGGTGGCGCGGTCCTGCCGCTTTTTGAAGGTGAACAGCTCGGGCGTCGTGTCGATGAATTTGGTGGTGTAGGAGTAATCCAGGAAGGTCGGGTGTTTCAGCAGGTTGATGACGAATTCAATATTGGTCGAAACGCCGCGGATGCGAAACTCCGACAAAGCCCGGTCCATCCGGGTGATGGCAGCCTGCGGGGTCTGCGCCCAAGCGGTGACCTTGACTAACAGCGAGTCGTAATAGCGGGTGATCACCGATCCGGCATAGGCCGTCCCACCGTCCAGCCGGATGCCGTTGCCGGTGGCCGAGCGGTAAGCGGTCAGCCGGCCATAGTCGGGGATGAAGTTGTTCTGCGGGTCTTCGGTGGTCACCCGGCATTGCAGCGCGTGGCCGTTCAGCCGCACCTCGGCTTGGGAGGCGACACCGGTCGCTTCGGCCAAAGTCCGGCCCTCGGCGATCAGAATTTGCGCTTGGACGATGTCGATGCCGGTGACCTGTTCGGTGACCGTGTGTTCGACCTGCACCCGGGGATTGACCTCGATGAAGTAGAAGTTATGGCTGTCCATATCCATCAGGAATTCGACCGTGCCCGCGCATTCGTAGCCGACAAAGGCGCAGATGCGGCGGCCCATTTCGCAGACCTCGGCGCGCTGCGCCTCGGTCAGATAGGGCGCCGGGGCGCGTTCGACGACTTTCTGATTGCGGCGCTGCACGGTGCAATCGCGTTCATAAAGGTGATAAATCTGGCCGTGCTTGTCGCCAAGGATCTGCACCTCGACGTGGCGGGCGCGCAGGATCATCTTTTCCAGATAGCCCTCGCCATTGCCAAAGGCGGCTTCGGCCTCGCGACGGCCTTCCAGCACCTTGGCTTCCAGATCGTCGGGGCCAAACACCGGCCGCATCCCGCGCCCGCCGCCACCCCAGGAGGCTTTGAGCATCAAGGGATAGCCGACCTCACCCGCTTCCTTTTTGATCGCAGCAAAATCACTGCCCAGAACTTCGGTGGCAGGAATAACCGGCACACCAGCCGCCATCGCAACCCGGCGGGCTGAAGCCTTATCGCCCAAAGCGCGCATGGTTTCGGCTTTGGGGCCGATGAAGGTGATGCCGTTCTGATCGCACGCTTCGACCAGATCGGGGTTTTCCGACAAGAGGCCGTAACCGGGGTGGATCGCATCGGCACCGGATTCCTTGGCGACCCGGATGACCTCGGCAATCGACAGATAGGCACCGACCGGCGACAGGCCTTCGCCGATCAGATAGGCTTCGTCCGCCTTGAAGCGGTGGAGGCTCAGCTTATCTTCCTCGGCATAGACGGCGACCGTCCTTTTGCCCAGTTCGTTGGCGGCGCGCATCACGCGGATGGCTATTTCACCCCGGTTGGCGATCAGGATTTTCTTGAATTCGGTCATCGGGCCCTCGGGTGCAGCAGCCATCGCCCCGCAGGGAAATGCGCCAAGTTCGCTGACGCATCCTAAATGTGCTGCAATGCGGCGCAAGGGGGACTTGTGCGGTTTGGCACAAGATTTCCGCTAATAGAAAATCCCCGCCCCGGTTTCGGGCAGGCAAGATGGGGCAGGCCGGGCACAAATGGCCGATTTGCGCCGAAGGCAACCGCGCCTATTCGGCCTTCGGCGCCATGCGGCTGGCCAGCGGCACTTCCTCCAGCACCATGGCAAAGCCGAAGCCGACCACCGCCATGCCGCCGGCGATCCAGTAGATCGGATGCACCGCGTTCAGCACGGCTTGGGCCACGGTGGCTTGCAATTCGGGCGACAGCTTGGCCATGGTGGCAGGCCCAAGGTCGGCCACTCCGCCGATCAGGCCGGTCGTGGCATCGCCCAGACCCGCCATCAGCCGGGACGAGAACAGCGCGCCAAACGCCGCCACCCCCAAAGCCCCGCCGCATTGCCGCACCAGAATGCCTGCAGCGGTGGCGGTGCCCAATGTGTGACGGGGCACGGCGTTTTGCACGGCGGTGGTGACGACCGGAAAGATACAGCCCATGCCAAGCCCGACCAGCACCAAGGCCATGGAAAACGCCACAGCGCCGGTGTCCAGTGACAGTTGGGTAAGGGCGAGCATGCCAACCGCCAAAAGGCTGGTCCCGATGATCGGCAGAATCCGGTAGCGCCCGGTCCGCCCCATATATTGCCCGGCG
>JAYTQA010000571.1:0-2221 GCA_043746955.1 bacterium
AAAGGTGCATGAGATCGGCGACCCCGGTCTGTACTTCGGCCCGCGTGAGATGCGGCTTTACCCCAATGGCAACCTCGCCGCCCATATCCTTGGCGGTGCGGCCTTTGGTGCCGAGGGCGTGGACAGCGCCGAAGTGATCGGCACGGCGGGCATTGAAAAGCAACTCGACACAAGGTTGCGTGATCCGGCCCAGTCCTCTGCCCCCCTGACCTTGTCGATCGACATGACCCTGCAGGCCAATGTCGAAGAGGTTCTGGCCACGGGCATGAAAACCCTGCAGGCGCGCGGGGCCGCAGCCATCCTGATGGACGCGCACAGTGGCGAGGTTCTGGCCATGGCCAGCCTGCCCGACTTTGACCCCAACGACCGCACGGGTCTTGATCCGCAGGTTGATCCGACCGACAACCCGCTGTTCAACCGCGCGGTGCAGGGCGTCTATGAACTGGGCTCGACCTTCAAGATCTTTGCGGTGGCGCAGGCGATGGACCTGGGTCTGGTGAACATCGACACCCAGGTCGACACCAAGCAGCCCTTCTACTACGACGGCTTTCGCATCAACGAATTCGACGGCCACAACTACGGGCCGACCAAATCGGTGGCCGATATCATTGCGGTGTCCTCCAACATCGGGGCTGCCCATATCGGCCTGATGATCGGGGGCGAGCGTCAGCAGGCGTTCCTCAAGACGATGGGCCTCCTGGACGCGCCGCAGATCGAGTTGTTCGAGGCCGCCTCGGCCCGCGCTTTGGTGCCAAAGAACTGGTCGGGCATCGTGACGGTGACGGCGTCTTATGGCCACGGCATTTCGACCAGCATGCTGAACCTGGCTGCGGCCTATGCGACGCTCGCCAATGGCGGGCTGAAGGTGACACCGACGCTTTTGCATGCCGCAAGCCACCCGCAGGGGCCGCGAGTCGTGACGCAGGCCACCTCTTACGCCTGTGTCCAGGTGATGCGCCGCGTGGTGACGGATGGCACCGCGACCTTTGCCGACGTGCCGGGCTATGAAGTGGCCGGCAAGACCGGCACAGCCGAAAAACCGCGCAAGGGCGGCGGTTACGATCAGGACAAGGTGATCAACACCTTCGCCTCGGTGTTTCCGGCGTCCGATCCGAAATATGTGCTGGTGGTGACGCTGGACGAGCCGGTTGAGACCGCAGGCTTGAAACCGCGCCGCACCGCAGGCTACACCGCAGTTCCAGTGGCGGGTGAGATCATCCGCCGCGTCGGCCCGCTTTTGGGCCTGCGCCCCAAGGTCGACAAGGTGGTGCTTGGCGGCATGGTCGACGTGAAAGACCCGATAGCACAGGAGTAGTTTGCGGAATGTCTGCCACCATCGGCCCCCGGATCGCCCCGAAAAAGCTGTCGACGCTTGGCCTGAAGGCCAGAGGCGGGCGCGACCCGCTGGTGTCCGGTCTGACCTCTGACAGCCGCGCGGTGCGCCCGGGGTTCCTGTTCGCCGCCTTGCCCGGAACGGCTGCCCATGGTGCGAGCTTCGTGCCGCTGGCGGTGGCTGCCGGCTGCTCGGCCATCCTGACGGATGCCCTCGGCGCCGGCCTCGCGACTGTCGCGCTCGAGGGCGCGCCTGTGGCATTGGTGGTGGCAGAGGAGCCGAGGGAGGCCTTGGCCCGCGCCGCCGCCTTGTGGTTTGGCGCGCAGCCCGAAACCATGGTCGCGGTGACCGGCACCAATGGCAAGACCTCGACCGCGACCTTCTGTCGGCAGATCTGGATGCAGCTTGGCCATGCCGCCATCAACATCGGCACAACCGGCGTTGAAGGGGCGTGGGAGGCGCCATCTGCCCATACCACTCCCGACCCGGTCACCCTGCATCGCATGCTGGCCGCAGCCGCTGAGGCGGGGGTGACCCATGCCGCGATGGAAGCCTCATCCCACGGGCTTGACCAGCGCAGGCTTGATGGTGTGCGGCTGAAGGCTGCGGGCTTCACCAACTTCACGCAGGATCATCTGGATTATCACAAGACCTTCGAGGCCTATTTCGAGGCGAAGGCCGGTCTTTTCACCCGCGTCTTGCCGCCGGAAGGCGTGGCGGTGGTGAACCTCAACGACCCCAGGGGCGCGGAACTGGCCGCGATGGCCCGGCGCAAGGGGCAGGGCTTGCTGACCGTGGGCCACGCAGCCGAGGCTGATCTGCGCATCCTCGGTCAGCGCTTTGATGCCACCGGGCAGGACCTGCGGTTGTCCTTCAAGGGGGTGACCT
>JAYTQA010000572.1:0-5919 GCA_043746955.1 bacterium
TCGGTGATCATGATCGCCCCGGCAACCCGCGCCTGCGGCACCTCTGCCAGCGCCCCCGCCAAAGCCGCCATCGCCAATGTCCCGGCATTGTCCTTGCCATCGGCCACATGCACGACCCTAAGTTCGGTATTGGGGATCGCCGCAACCTTGGCCTTGATCGCCTCCACCGCCTGCGCGGTCTGGAACGTCCGGTCCGACAGGCCTTGCGACGCGCTGTCATCCACCACCAGCACCACGATATCTGCCAGCGCCTTGCGCTTTTCGTCCTGCAAGGACGGATTGCCCAAGGCCACCAGCACAAATCCCAACGCAAGCGCCCGGATCGCCCAGCCGACCAACCCGCGCCACAGCGCCAAAGCCAGCAGCAACGCCGCCGCGAGCCCCAAGGCAATCAACGCCCAATCCGCCACCAGGGGCTGAAAGATCAACGTCTGGCTCATTTGCCCAGCCTTTCCAGCAGGGCAGGGACATGGACCTGATCCGACTTATAATTCCCGGTCAGCACATGCATGATCAGGTTGATGCCGAACCGGTAGGCATATTCCCTCTGGTTGTCACCCGCCGAACCGCGCCCGACCGGATAGAGCGGCGCGCCCGCATCATCCACCGCCCAGGCCGAAGCCCAATCATTGCCGCCAATCACGACCGGAGTAACCCCGTCGTTCAAATTCCGAAACGGCATCCCCTCGGCTTTCGCAGCATCAGGCGGCGAGGCTTCCACCCACAACCCGCCCTCCGAAAACCGCCCCGGAAAGGCCTGCAAAAGATAGAAACTCCGGGTCAGCACATGATCTTCGGGGATCGGCTCGATCGGCGGAATATCCAGACCGGAGGCGATACGTTGCAACGAAGCACCCTCCGGCGTGGCCCCCGACCCGGCGATATCGGCATCCCGCGTGTCAAACAGGATGAGGCCGCCGGTCCGCAAATACCGGTTCAGCTTGGCAAATGCCGCCGACGAAGGCACCGCCGCATCCACCGTCACCGGCCAATAAAGGAACGGAAAGAACGCGAGGTCATCCTTTTCAACATCCACCCCCATCGGCGCCAGTGGCTCCACCGCCGTGCGGTTCGCCAGTTGATCGCTCAAGCCTAAGAGACCCGCCGCCGACACGTCATCGACCGCACTATCCCCGGTTCGCACATAGGCGAGCACGACCCCGTCGGTCGCCGCAATCGCCCGGTCATCCGCCGCATCGGCCTTGGCACCCTGCGGCTGAAACAGCAGGCACAGCGCCACCATTGCCACCCCAACCCCGCGCTTGAGCCGCCCCGACAAGGCCAAAGTCGCCAGAATATCCAGCAGCAGCAAGATCAACGCAGTTGCGAGAACCGGCCCCTTCAAGGCCGTCTCGGCGGGCAGGCTCAGATCGCCAACCGTCACACCTTTAGGCCAGCCCGCCGCCGCAAACCGAAAGCCCTGCGGCACCGGGTTGACCGCGACAACCCGCCCGTCATGCCGGTAAAGCCCGGCCGGAGCCGCAGCGCCCGGCCCGTCCTTCATTGCCGACAGCAAGACCTCGCCTTGCACGCCGGCCAGCCCAGTCGGATCGCCCAACTCACCCCAGCCGTCCAGCACATGTTCGGGCGTCCAGATCAGGCCCTTGACCGCCTCATCCGCTACCGCCCCGATCGTCGCCGACACCGCCAACCGCTCCAGCATCGCGACAAACAAGCCCGACAGCGGCAGGTCCGACCACTCCGCATTGGCCGTCACATGAAACAGCACCACCTGCCCAAGACCTATCACCTTGCGCGTCACTAGGGGCGTGCCATCGTCCAGCACCGCCAAAGTCCGCGCGCCCAAATCCGGATCCGGCTGGGCCAAAACCTGGGTTTTCACCCGCAAGTCAGGGGGTATATCCAGGCCATGAAACGGCGAGCCATCCGGGAACGCCGCCAGCGCCTTCGGTGCACCCCAACTCATCGCGCCACCGGAGGTCAACCCGCCCTGCCGCAACGTCACCGGCATCAACGGATCTTCGGCCAATTTCGCCATATCCGCCGCCGCCAGATGCGGGCCCGCAAAACGCAACAGCAGCCCGCCCTTCTGGACCCATGCCACCAGCGCCTCGGTCTCGGCTTGGGGAATTTGCGCCACATCCGCCAGCACGATCACATCGGGTTTGGCAGGCACCACATCACTGACCCCGCCCTCAATAATATCCGCCGAAGGTGCCAGCGCCTGCCGCAGATAGTGCAAAGGCGACAGCAGTTGCAGCCCCTCGCCATCCGCCACACCGGAGACCAAGGCCACCTTGCGCCGCTTCAACGCATCCCCCGCAAGGCTCACTGCCCCGGCACTCCGCTCGCCTTCAATCGCAAACCGCGTGACCCGGTTGCGCAGTTCGGGCGGCAGATCCAGCACCGCCTTCGCCTCACTGGCCCCCGCCACGAAACTCAACGGCGCCCGCGCCAACTCCCGGTCGGTGCCCGTCGGGTCCGGCCCCCGCGCCACCAGGTTCAGCGCCACCACACCGGGCGGAAAGCGTTGCGCAGTCACCGACAGCTTGCCATCCGCCTGCGCGGCTGGCCCAAGCGCATAAACCGGCAGGTTCGAACCGAATATGCGCACCGTCCCGGCTTTCTGCAGCGCCGCAAGCAAGTCGCCGCGCCCAGCATGATCCAGCCCATCCGCCACCCAAGCCGTGGCAAACCCGCCCGCAGGCAGGCTGGAAACCCAGCCGTTCATCGCCCCCGGCAACCACCCGCGAGGCACCATCGCCGCGAGTTTGCCCCGTACATCGGCCGCCGCCTTGAACGCCACCGCCTGCGGCGCATCGGCCAACTGAACCAAAGCCACCGGACGCCCGGCCCGCTCCGCGCCATCAATCAGGCTGCCCAGCTTGGCGACCCGCCGCTGCCAGTCATAAGCATCCGCCCAGCCGCCATCGACGACAATCAGCAGCGGGTCCGTCCCCACAGCCGTAGCCCTTGGGTTCAGCACGGGACCGGCAAAGGCCACAATCGCCGCCGCAATCGCCAGCATCCGCAGCGCCAGCAACCACCACGGCGTCTTGTCGGCCTCGCGGTCCTCATCCATCAGCCCCAGCAGCAAGGCCACACCCGGAAACCGGCGCTTGATCGGCGCAGGCGGCACCGCCCGCAGCAAGAACCACAAGACCGGCACCGCCAGCAGCGCTATTAACAAAAGCGGCGAGGCAAATCCCAACATCACCGCCCGCCTTCCAACGCGCGGTAGGCCCACAGAAGCGCCGATTGCGCCGCCTCCCCGGTATGATGCGCGAGGTAATGCCACCCGGCCGCCCGCGCCAATTCTCCCAGCCGGGCCTTGCGTTCGGCCAACCGTGCCAGATACCGCGCCCGCAGATCGCCGGCCCGCTGGGTCTCATGGCTGACCGACCCGCCCATCGAGACAAAGATCGTGCGGCCATCAAACGGAAACTCCTCCTCCGCCGGGTCCAGCACTTGCAGCAAAATCCCTTTGACCGCGCGCCCGGCTGCCTGTGCCAAAGACGCTTCCACCGTCGCGATATCCCCAAGGAAATCCGAGACAAACACCGCCCGCCCGTGGTTCACAAAGCCGCCCGGCACCGGCGCGCCATAATCCTCAGAACTGCGCGCCAGATCCAAAGCCATCGCCTCGATCAGCCGCAGCATCTGCCCGCGCCCGGCCCGCGGCGCCTGCTGCCCGGCAAGCCCGACTTGCTCGCCCGCGCGCAGCAGCAACACGGCCAACGCCAAGGCCAGAACCCGCGCCCGGTCCGCCTTGGCCGGGCGATTGCCGCCCGAAAACCCCATCGACTTCGCCGGATCAACCCAGAACACCACCGACTGTGCCGCCTGCCATTCGCGTTCCTGGACAAACGCCTGATCCGACCGCGCTGACCTGCGCCAGTCAATCGACCGTAACGGATCGCCGGGCCGCGCCGCCCGAAACTGCCAGAAGTCATCGCCCTGCCCCGCGCGCCTGCGGCCATGCTCGCCCAGAACCACGGTCGAGGCCAGATGCTCGGCCTCCGCCAACAGGGGCGGCAAGGTCTGCCCCAAAGCTTCCGCCCTGGCGCGCAGATCGGCGGAAATCGTCACGCGGCCAAAACCTTGCCGGTCACCCGGGTAATCACCGCCTCAAGGCTTTCGCCCCGTGCCCGGGCCGCAAAATTCAGAGCCATCCGATGCTCCAACACCGGCTGCGCCATCGCCAGCACATCGTCAATCGAGGGCACCAGCCGCCCATTCAACAAAGCCCGCGCCCTGACCGTCAGCATCAGGGCCTGGGCCGCCCTTGGCCCCGGCCCCCAGGCCAGAACCTCGCGCAAATCCCGGCCCTCCGGCTCGCCCGGACGACAGGCCCGCACCAGATCCAGAATAGCCTCCACCACCTTATCGCCGACCGGCATCCGCCGGACCAGCGCCTGCGCTGCCATCAACTCCGCGCCGGAAAACACCGGCGACACCTTGGAAACCTCCGCCCCGGTCGTCGCCATCAGAATATCGCGCTCGGCGACCCGGCTCGGATAGGCCACATCGACCTGCACCAGAAACCGGTCCAGTTGCGCCTCTGGCAGCGGATAGGTCCCCTCCTGCTCAATCGGGTTCTGCGTTGCCAGCACATGGAACGGTGGTCCCAAAGGCCGATGCTTGCCGGCAATCGTGACCTCCCGCTCCTGCATCGCCTGCAGCAGCGCGCTTTGCGTACGCGGCGAAGCCCGGTTGATCTCATCCGCCATCAACAATTCGCAAAACACCGGGCCCTCGATGAACCGGAACGCCCGGGAGCCATCCGAGGCAGTCTCCAGCACCTCAGACCCCAGAATATCGGCAGGCATCAGGTCCGGCGTGAACTGGATGCGGTTCGCCCGCAGCCCCATCACAATGCCCAACGTCTCGACCAGCAAGGTCTTGCCCAAGCCCGGCAAGCCGACCAGCAGCGCATGGCCGCCCGACAGCAAGGCCGCCATCGTCAGTTCGACCACCACCTCTTGCCCGATGAACCGCCCGCCGATCGCGGCACGTGCCACCCCCAACCGGTCGCCCAACGCCTCGATGGCAGTGACAAGATCTTCGGCTTGGGACATGGCTTTGCTCCGCTTGGGTTCTGTGGAACACTAAAGCCAATCCTGACCGCAGGTACAAACGCCAAAAGGCTGAATTCGACAAATGATCGTGAAACCAGATGCCGAAAGCCTGCTCGCAACGGTGAGCCAAGCCGCCAAAAAGGGCCCGCCCCCGGTGCATCTGTGGAACCCGCCGTTCTGCGGCGACATTGACATGCGGATCGCGCGCGACGGAACTTGGTTCTATCTGGGCACGCCCATCGGCCGCGCACCGATGGTCAAACTGTTCTCTTCGATCCTGAAAAAGGAAGGTGACGCCTACTTTCTGGTGACCCCGGCGGAGAAAGTCGGCATCAAGGTCGACGATGCGCCGCTCTTCGCCACCGATTTCACGGCCACCGGCGAAGGCTCTGGCCAAGTCTTGCGGTTTGTCACCAAAACCGAAGATGAGGTCGAAGCCGACGCCCAACACCCGATCACCGTCCGCTTCCAGAGCGGCGAGCCCGCGCCCTACATCCACGTCCGCGCCGGGCTAAATGCCCTGATTGACCGCAAGAGCTTTTACCGCTTAGTAGAATTGGGTTGCCACGCGGTGCAAGACGGTCAAAGCTGGTTCGGCCTCTGGTCCCACGGCCAGTTCTTCAAAATGACCCCGTCCGCCGATCTGACCTGACCTGACCTGACCTGACCTGACCTGACCTGAGAATTGATGCCCCGTTACGCCGCCAACCTGACCATGCTGTTTACCGAGGTGCCGAGCCTCGACCGCCCCGGCTTGGCCGCGCAGGCGGGGTTTGACGGGGTGGAAATTCTGTTTCCCTACGATCACCCTGCCAAAGACTGGCAGGCGGCACTGGCCGGAATGCCCCTGGCTTTAATCAATACCCCGCCGGGAGACTGG
>JAYTQA010000573.1:0-5885 GCA_043746955.1 bacterium
TGCCGTCGTTCCTGTATTACGATGCGATGAAGCAGGGCCTGGTCGAGGAGGCTATTCCCGGCCTGCCGGTCGAGGTGCAGGGCATCTATGCCGTCTATCCGCCGGGGCGGTTTACCCAGCCCAAGGTGCGGGCGTTCATCGACTTTCTGGCCCGGCAGTTCATGGAAAAAGGCCCTGAGAACTGGTAAATGGTGGCCTTGGTGTAATCATGGGGTCGGGGTCAGCATGACCTCGACCCTTCGGTTTTGGGTGCGGCCCTCGGCGGTTTCATTGCTGGCGCGCGGGGCCAGATACCCGGCTCCTTGCGCATCAATCAGGCTGGGGTCGGCGGCGTAGCTGGCGATCAATGCGGCACGCACACTTTGCGCCCGCTGACGTGACAGGGTGATGTTGGCCGGCAAGGCACCAGAGGCGTCGGTATGGCCGACCAGGGTGACATGCCGGGTCGGGTTGGCTTTAAGCCATGCGCTCAGGGCTGAGAGCGAGGCATAGGCCTTGGCTTCCAGCACGGCACTGCCCGAGGCAAAGATCAGGTCGTCAAGAGCGAGCGCGCCGTGATCCAGCAGGGACTGGCCGAATGTATCTGCGGTTGGTGCCGGTGACGCAGGGTCTGTCGCAGGGGCTGGCGCAAGGTCTGGCGCAGGGGCTGGCCCAGGGTTGAGTGTCGGGTCAGGTGCCGGGGTTGGGCTTGCGGCCGCAACCGCCGGTTTCGGATCGGCGCCGGTGGTTTTGCTGTTCGGGGCAGATATGGTGGTAACCTGCACAAAGCCGGTATCCGCCGACCGGCTGACCAGCAAGGCTATCAGATCGGGGCCGGAGGTGCTGGCCCGCTCGGCCGCGACATAGCGAAAATCGCCCAGATCGACGTGCATTTGTGGTTCGGGCAGCACATCCATGCCGTAGCGAAAGTCAAAGCCGCCACAGGCCGAGGTGTCGCATTGGTACAGCGTCTGGTAGCCCGCCTCGGCCAACTGGGCGAGCAGGGGCGTGATCAGTTGCAGCGTGGTCAGCCGTTGGCCTTCCATCCGGTAGGCGCGCTGGTCGATCTGGCCCGCCACCTCGCGCAAAGGCATCTGACCGGCGGCATAGGGGCCAATCGGCAGGCGCAGGGTCGAGGGGCTTTCAGCCCAACCGCCGATCTGGGTGGCGGGCGCGGCCATGTCCAAAAGCGGGGCCGCCTGTGCAGGCCCCAACTGAAGTGAGGCTGCCAGCATCAGGATCAGCAGAGGAAGTCCAGTGCTTGTTGTCACGGAAGGTCCTTGTGCGGGGGCCTTTGCGGCTTATTTGATCCGGTAATGATAGTGTCCCACAGGCTGCATCCCAAGGGAAGTGTAGAGGGCCCGGGCCGGGTGGTTGGCTTCGGTCACGGCCAATGCCAGCCGAACCGCACCATGATCGGCGGCCCAAAGGGCTGCGGCATTCAGGATGTTGCGGGCAGCGCCTTGGCGGCGCAGCGGCGGGCGCACCTCCAGCGCGTGGATCAGGGCGGTTTTGCCGTGGATGGCGACAAAGGCAACACCGGACGGGTGATCGGCGGTGCGACCGAGCACGGCGGTTTTGAGGCCCGTGGCGCGCTGCATCACGGCAAGCCTGCCGGGGCCGATCTCAGCCTCGGCCCAGATATCGCGGGCAATCTGCATCGGTGGCCAATGCGGAAAGGCGGACATCCGGGCGGGCGCCTCGAAAGCGGTGACCGGGGCGGCATAGCCCAAAACCGGATCAATCCTGGCATAGCCCTTGATCGCAAGGGCATCGTCAAGCCTTTGATCCCACGACCAGATTACAAACAAAAGCTGCTGACCCAGCGCCAGCAAACCGGCTTCGGCGCGGGCGATATCGGGGTCCGACCACTCACCTTCCGCACTTGCGGCACTGACGCGCTTGCCGCCACCTTGCCCCTCGCGGATCAGCCACGGGCCAGAACGGTGGGTGGCGGCCGGCGGCCAGGTCGCCTCCATGGCCGCGGCGAAGTCGGCCGGGGCGAAATCGGCTGGGACGAAATCGGCTGGGACGAAATCGGCTGGGGCGAATTCAGCTCGGTCGAAATCGGCGGGGGTAACATCCGGGGTCATCGCGCCAGCACCTGTTCCAGCGCCAGAAGTGCTAGGTCCAACCGGGTGGCATCGGTGCCACGCAGGACGAGGTTGGTGCCAAAGCTGCCGTTGATGTTGAACGGATACGACCCCATCGCCAGGTCGGGATATGCAGCGGCGAAAGCTGCGAAGGCGGTGGCAATCTCACCCTCGCCCCGGTGCAGTCGCAAGCTGCGCGACAACAGGGGTTGGCCGCGCGCGATCTGGGACAAGACGCCCGCCAGCATTGCCTCGAAGATCTTCGGCACGCCGGCCATGACATGAACATTTTGCACGGTGAAACCCGGGGCCACCGACACCGGGTTGTCGATCAGCGTGGCGGTGTCGGGGATGCGGGCCATGCGCTGACGCGCCGCGTTGAACGGCAGGCCAAGCTGGTCGTAATTGGCTTGCAACAGCGCCATGGCATCGGCGCGCTGGGTGATCGTGACGCCAAAGGCCGCAGCGATGGCATCGGCGGTGATGTCGTCATGGGTCGGGCCGATGCCGCCAGAGCTGAAGACATGGTCATACTTGGCGCGCAGGTCATTCAGGCCAGCCACGATGGCATCATGGTCGTCGGCCACCACCCGCACCTCTGCCAGTGCCAGCCCGTGGTCGGTCAAAGCCATCGCGAGGTGGTGCATGTTGCTGTCCCGGGTGCGGCCCGACAGAATCTCATCCCCGATCACCAGCATCGCTGCGGTTTGGTTGGCGGGTTTTGGGTTGGGCATCGCACACTCCTGGATTCCAAACCGGTATAGAGGCGTTACGACCTCTGGCCAAGAGCGCCGGATTCTCTTATTCTGGAGCCGACGAAAAGGGGCGTAGAATTGGACGAAATGCGCGCGCGCGTGACCAAGGACGGTATTCGAATCTATGAGGATGCGGATTTCGCAGGCATGCGCGCAGCGGGCCGGGTGGCGGCGCTGATTTTGGACGAGGTCGGACCGCGAGTGGCGGCGGGGGTGGCGACCGCTGACCTGGACGATTTCATCCGGGCCCAAGTGGTGCTGCATGCCGCGACCTCGGCCACGATCGGCTACCGGGGCTATCAGCACGCGTCGTGCATTTCGGTCAATCATGTGGTCTGCCACGGCATTCCGGGGCCAAAAAAGCTGGGCGACGGCGATGTGCTCAACATCGATGTGACGGTGATTGTCGACGGCTGGTACGGCGACACCAGCCGGATGTACACGGCGGGCGCGGTGAACCGCAAAGCCGAGCGCCTGATCGAAGTGACCCATGAGGGCCTGATGCGCGGGATTGCGGCGGTCAAACCGGGCAACACTTTTGGCGACATTGGCCATGCGATCCAAAGCTTTGTCGAGGCCAACCGCATGTCGGTGGTGCGCGACTTTTGCGGGCACGGCTTGGGCCGCGTGTTCCATGCCCCGCCGAATGTGCTGCATTATGGCCGGCCCGGCACCGGGGCGGTGCTGGAAGAGGGGATGTTTTTCACCATCGAGCCGATGGTGAACCTTGGCCGGCCCGAGACGAAAGTGCTGGCCGATGACTGGACGGCGGTGACGCGGGATAAAAGCCTGTCGGCGCAGTATGAACACTCGGTCGGGGTGACGGCGATCGGCT
Organism: bacterium; assembly: GCA_043746955.1. GTDB lineage: Bacteria > Pseudomonadota > Alphaproteobacteria > Rhodobacterales > Rhodobacteraceae > Stagnihabitans. Next base: position 3,663 of record JAYTQA010000573.1, read on the forward strand.
GTGAGGTTTTCACCCTGTCACCGGGGGCCAAGTTCTTCAAGGCTTGAGCTTGCGGCTGACCCCGGGGCGCTGCCCCAGACCCCCGGGATATTTTTGGACAGAAAATGAAGGTCAAGCACCGCCGCGGGACGGCCGCGGGGTGCCGAGCCGGGGGTGCAGTTTTCCGGCCACAGCGAAGGCCAAGCCCATCAAGGCGGCGGTGGCGCTGAAGATGGCGGCGGTCGGCGCTATGGCCAGTACCGCCCAGGCCATGCCGGGCGTGACCACCGAAGACACATCGCGAAAGCTGGAGTAGATCGCACTCATCTCGGTGCGTTCGGAGGGTTTCACGCTCATCAAAAACGGCAGGCCGCCGATCACGTCGAGCGAAACCAGCAGGGTTGCTGCCAGCATCAGGGCCGCAACCGTCAGCCACGGCCAAGGTGCTACCAGCGTGCCCAAAAGGAAAAATCCACCGCAAAGCGCGAATGCACGCTGCACCGACAGGCGGACCGAGGACCGGCCGGCAATGCGCAGCAGCGTGGGTGCCAGAAACAGCAACGCATTGGAAATCGACAAGGCGGTGCCGCCAACATTGGGGCTAAGCCCCTGTTCAATGCAGAAATACGGCAAGTAGACCACATAGACCCACCAGCCCGTCGAGCGGATGACGGCAAAGCTCCACCCCGCGATCAGACGCGGTTGGGCGAAAAACCGGCCAAGATAGGCCAGCGGGTTGATCGTGGGGCGGTGCGCCCGGCTGATCGCCTTGCCATTGCCAAGTCGCAAAATCCAGAACGTGGTCAGCAATGCAATCGCAAAGCCGCCCGCCATCAGGAACGGCGCGGGCCGCCAGAGCGAATGCAGCCAGACGCCCAGCATCGGCCCTATCGCCCACGGCGTGGCCGCAAAGAACATCTGGAGGCTTTGACCCCGCCCGAGATTCTCGCGCCCGACATAATCCAGCACATAGGCATTGAAGCAGACGAATGTGGTGGCGGTGGCCATCGCATTGGCCATCAGCGACAGGGTGACCGACAGGGGCGTGCCCAGAAACGCCAGGCCCATGCCCAGAAAATACAAGGTGCAGCCGCCGGTATACATCCAGCGGCGCGGGATTTTCCGGGTGAACCACGGCACCATGAGGCCCCACGACAGGGAAATCAGCCCGACGATGAAATAGGCTTTGGACGATCCCACCGTCGATCCCATCGCGTCGCGCACCACCAGCGGCATGACCGAGATCAGCGAGCCCCGCACACAAGCCTCAAACCCGGCCAGCAGGGCAAAGTGCCAGAGAACGGGGGTGCGCGGCAGCGGGATATGGTCGGTGGGCATGACCGGACCTCGCATGGCGGGTCAGGCGCGTCTGGCCCCGATGCGACCCTATGAGTCAATCTGCGACGGAATTTTTCGGCGCTGCCGGGCTGCGGCGCAACTGGTCCAACAGGCGGGCGCGGGCTTCCGGCAGGGGGCGGTCGGGCAGGGCGCGGTTCAGGAAATGGCCGGTCAGGGTCAGACCCTCGGCCACCTCGGCCTGGCTGCCGTCGTGCAGGGTCAGCACGCGGGGCAGGGCCAACAGACGCGGCGCCCAATCGCCGGCGGCTTGGCGCGAGACGGCACGGCCGGTGCGGGGCGAGATATAGGCGAGGTCTTGCGTGCTGCCGGTGACAGCGCAGCTGGCAAGGTCCAGAGCGAACCCCATCGCTGCCAACAGACGCAGCTCCCAGATCAGGTAAGCGGCCTGCCAGTTGCCAGCTTGGTCCAAAAGGTCCAGCAGAGCCACGGTCTGGCCATAAAGGCCGGGATGCGGGTCGCGTTCGGGCAGGGCGGCATGCAGCAGGGCGCAGACGGCGTTCAGCGCATTCAGGGCGGGGCCGTCCGACAACAGCTGAGTGCGGGCGTGGCGGGGCTCGGCCTTGAACGTGCCGATATGTTCATCAAGCCTGGCCTGCCAGTGGACCGACAATTGCGCGCCGGGTTGCAGGACGCCCGCCATCCGACGCCCACCGCCGCCGCGCACCACGCCAAGGTGCCGGCCATGCAGATGTGTGAAAACCTCGATGATCGCAGAGCTTTCGCCGTGCGGCCGGACCGAAAGCAGTGCCGCTTCGTCGCGCCATTCCATCGGGCGAGTATTGCCGGGCGGCGGTGACGGGACAAGACGGGGGTTGCATTGGGGCAGGCTTCGGGTATTGATTTCACCATGCTGTCCCGGTTTATTGCCTTGTTGGTTGGAGTATT